>NZ_QUCG01000074.1:0-16321 GCF_003473645.1 Prevotella sp. AM23-5
TGAAACCTTCCATCCATTCTTCTCCAAAATTGCGGGCACAAGATTAATCGGAACAACATCCTTAACCCAAGCACAGCAGTCACCAGAGAGATAGCCCTTCTCTCCAAATTCCGCACCTTCGATGTTCTCTAAGCAGACAACACCTGTCAGAACGTTCCATCGTCCAACCTCAAAGTCTTTGATGGGTCTGATGATGTTACTCGGTAAACAACATTCTTAGAGGTGCCTAAAGGTACTCCATTAGTCATTACCAAATCTCCTTGAATATATTCTAACATATTTATACGCTTTACTTTTTTAATAAATAGTTAAATACACCATCCGCAACTACCTACGCATAGTTTGCATTCCAATTCGTTGCAGATGTTATAATATTCTTTTTCTGTTAAATTGTATTCATCTAACACTTCCTTTGTTGGAGGCTTTGGGTCAAAGTGCATATCTGCGCACGCATAAGGCTCTGCGTCTTCATGATGATGGTCATATGTATCACCAAAATCATTTTGTTCAGCACTTTTTCCATTGATAGTGAATACCTCTGTACGGCAAGGTAATGAATGACACGTTTTTATCTTTAATTCCATACGCTTTACTCCTTTACTTCTTTAAAGATTACATTCTTATTATCCTTACGTAGTTTAGGACCGAATGGGTATTTTCTCCAAACTTCACAAGCACTATTGCCAAAAAAGAAACAACCATAGCAAGTTTCTTCCTCGGTTTCAGTAATCTCCAAGACGACTCTTTCTCCAACTTTAAGCTCTTCCATCATCAAAATGCAATTCTAAAATCCTTACCTTTCAAAGTAGGTCTCTTTTGGAAGACGAACTTCTCTAAATCTTCAAAGTCTATCGGGAAGAGCGCACAATATTTATACTTTAATGTGCAGATGAATTTTCCGTTGAGCATAATATCAAATACAAATATTTTCATTGCTCACCCCCCCCTCCTAGTATTTATATCCGTGAAGATACGGACGAGTTTCGTTATACTTCATTTTCAGCTTGATCTGCTCTTTCAGGTCGATTCTGTTGTTATGGGCAATCGCAAAGATGTCCATCAGAAGCTCCTGAAGGTATTTGGCGAGATACCAGCTTGGAGAACTATCCAAGTCCAAGACTCCCATTTTTTCGATGATGCGGTATAAGTCTCCGGCTAAATCCCATCCGAAGATATAACTTGCCAGCTTGTACTCACCTATGAGGTCTTCATCTTCTGATAGCTCGATATTGTCTCCTTCCATGATCCAACCCAAGAGTGAGAGGATGCGAATGGCGATGTCGGCAAACTCAGACTCTACCGTACCTTCCAGCGTGTTCTTGTAGGCGGTAGGCATATCCCTGCCCATTTCAATCTCGCTCTCGTAGTCTTCGATGGAGCCGTGTCTGCCTTTTCTGTCGGCTTGCAACACCTCGCTCATTTCCACGATGATGAACATCAAAAGATATGCTGTATTAACATCCTTTGGGTAGAAGCCCTTATTCTTGGCAGACTCGTAAGCTTGCTTAGATAATACTTCCAGTTCCTCCTTTAAAATGATTTTTAATTCTTTTTCCATATTGATTTGATTATTGTTTTCTGATAGTGAATGCCATATCATTGAGGGTCTTGCACCAGTTTATCCTGCCTTCTCTGACTAACTCATTGAGGGATTGATAAGGCTTGTGGAATCCCCGATTGATAATCTCTGTGGTTCTGACGTGAGGAGGCACGATGTGAGCGGCTTCTCTCTTGTCTTGAATCTCAGCGATGATGGCTAGGATTTGTTCTTTCTCTGTCTTCATTTGGTGAAGGTAAGAATGAGACGTGGGTTACTTCGGACTGGAACATTAATTGTTCCCACATTCCGTTCAAGTCTTGTTGATACCACAAGCCATCGTACATCGTTCCGATGATTGGATTTCCTTTGTACCAGAGTACCATGGTCTTGTTGGTAAAGAGGGCTTTGTGCGCCTTACTGATGCGCTTGCCTACCTTAATATATCCGAAAATATCCATAAGCTAGAAGAGTGATAGCTGACCCGTCTTGTCGTGGTAGTGATTACCCGAAGGGAAAATCAGCTCCTCGAACATAGCGGTCAGGCAGTTGGTGACTATTGAGTTTCCTGCGAGGGCATAGAGCTTGCTCTTGCAGATGATGCTGGCTCCCGACTTCTCCTTGCTCAGGAGCTTGTCTATGTCGGCTTCGTGTACACCCATCAGCCGGAAGCAGTCTCTAGGAGTGTACTTCCTGATTTGGATTGAGTATTTCTTGCCGTTGGGAGCCGTATGAATGATTTGTTTGTTCATAACTGTAACAAATGTCATGTTTGATTTATCTATGGTTGTCTTGATGGTGGGGCTGATGCCTTTGAGAACCATCTGGTTGTAGAGATCTAAGATTTATCCACCCATATCAGGCTTCACCTTCCCCGAAAGGAGCAGGGATTTCATTCGCTTTCCTCCTGTTATCATACTCGATTGATGATTAAGAATAGTGGAATATTGTTTCCTCCGTTTCCCATTACAGAATTGAGAGTAGGGGAGATTCCTTTAACGGAATAAACACGATTCTGTTGCTCAAATCTCTCAGGTCTGTTAAGACTTACCAGCTTTATAATTTTGTCGCACATTATAATTTCTTGATGATTAAGACTCCACCCTTTGGATAATGACCAGTATCTAGCATATTCATTACGCTGGTCTTTGAAAAACTGGAGGTGACAGCAACAGAGCAACCATCAGCCGTTTTGGGTATTGAAATCTTCGGGGTAGAGCTTTTGGATGGATTCATTGATGTCTGCTTTGGTGAGATACTTTTCTAGAAGGGGCTGGGAGAGGTAATACTCAGGAGATACATCATCTTCCAAGATGTCCTCAACCGTTGTCTCCAGCTTGATAGGAGAGGGGAAGTGATACTCTGGGTTCGGATCATCCTCGGTGCGGAGGATGGAAATGACAAAGATGCGCTCACGATTCTGTGGGATTCCGTAATCTTTGGCATTCAGAACCTTGTAGAAGGAAGTATAGCCATAGGAGTCGAGGTCTCGGATATACTGGAAGAAGTACTTTCTCATTGACTTTGAGAGAAGACCTTTTACGTTTTCTAGCATCACATACTTAGGATGCTTGACTTCTAACATTCTCCTTTCTTGGAAAATCAGGGAAGAACGTGTACCGCTACCTTCTTCTGCTCCCTTGCGAAGTCCTGCATTGGAGAAGTCTTGGCAGGGAGAAGACCAGGATATGAAATCAAAGTCGGGAACCTCATTCCAGTCTATCCTCGTCACGTCACCATAGTTAGTGATGTCTCTTCCGTGCAGGAGTCCATAAGCTTGGATGGCAGATGATTCTATCTCGGAATATCCCACTACCTTGAAGTCGAACTCAGGGTGCTTCTCTTTGAGGTACTTGAAGGCTAGACTCTGACTGCCATAGCCAGCGAAGGCTTCAAAAATTCTGAGCGGATGCTGCTTGTTGTATTTGCTGATTTGTATCATAGAGTTGATGATGTTATGGATTCCATTGGATGCCCAAGCGTTCCAAGGTTCCGTTGTCACGATATATCTCCAACTGCTTACGGCAGAAGCTTTGAGGATTGTTGTGAAGAACCTGTATCATACCATAGATACGCTGGCGAAGAGCGTGGTTCTTGGCATCTTCCGTGTTCTGTTCCTGCTCTACCTTTGTCTTGGCGATAAGCTGACTGATTTCAGATGCAGACTCATTGGTTGAAACTGGCGGTGGAGTGCCACCGATGATTTCGTCTTCCCAAGATCTCTGGTTGAGGAAGGTCTGAAAGTTCTTGCGATACTGCTTATCCGGCTGGGAGATAACATAGAGTGGGATATACTCTATAGCTGCCTTGCGGTCTTTCTGACTCATTGAGTTCCACTTCTTTTCCAGCTTCTCCTTGCAGCCAACCTTCTTCTGATATAAATCCCAAGCTCTCGCAAAGGTATATTCATCTTTGACTTGCTTGGGTGGTGGGGTTACCTTGTAGCCGTTCTCCTCTAGGAGCAGGATGGCTTGTTTGATTTCGTCTGTCATAGTTCACCATTAAGATAATTGTCGATTGCTTTCATAAATTCATCTATAGAGCGGACGATGATGTACTTGCCACCATGTCGTTCTACTTCATGCTGGAATACCTTCTGTTCGGGTTCCTGCCTACCTTTCGGAGTCTTGTTTTCGATGCAGAGGAAACCATACTGAGAGGTGCTTTTCAGGAGGATCATATCTGATACTCCTGCCTTCATACCTTCTTCTTTCAGCCATGCGGCTTGTCGGGAGGTTCGCTTGCCACCATTAGGAACTGCAAAGAAGACCCCTTCGAGGTCAGGATGTACCCCACGGATATACCTGACCTCTGCGGCTTGCAAGTTGTGCTCATCATAGGATGAACGCTTGCGTATCTTCTTGCCTTCCTGCAATAGCTTTGCCTTGATTTCAGCGTAGCTTGCCATTACCAGTCGGTTGAGAAAAGGTCGTTGAGAGAATCTTCACCCATCAGGCGGATGGCTTCATCGGCAAGGTCTGCACTCTTGAAGTAAACATTTCCTTCATTTGTCTCAATGGTACATTGTGTACCATAACATATATACTTGCAAATACTCCACTTTTTACTATTGTCTCTGAAGTTCGGCTTCCATTCCTTGTTGAGATACTTGGCGATATTCTGCAACTTATTGAAAGCAGCCAAACGTTTTACCTGAGCCTCGCTGGTGCTGTTATTTATGTCGTTAAAGTTAACTCCATCTGGATAAAAATAGTTGATTTTTTTATTACCAAGCCAGTAAGTTTTCTTTTCCAAGAAAAGTTCCTTGCAAATATCTTCGTAAGTGATAGGCTTCTCCTGAGTCTCCTCATCAGGAGCAGGCTCACCATCCTGCTTCTTACGCACCATCAGCTTGCCTTCCTTATCGAAGAAGAACTCTAGGTTCTCAGGGATAGAGAACTCTACAGCCGTACCATTATTCGGGATATACAACTTAGATAAGGAAGCATTACCTTCGTTGATGTTCTGAATACCCTTATCTGTGATACCCTCTGTATGGATGGAAGGGGTGTTTTCGTCCTTCTCCTTCATCTTGTTGGCAATCATTTCTGCACCCTTGCCGAGGATTGCTCCGAAAAGCATCTGGGCGAATGGTGATAACTCTGGCTGGTTGTTGCGCTGACGATTACGTCTGTTGTTGCGCTTGTCGTTTCTACGTGTCATATTATGTATAATTTTTTAGAATGTTATTAAACTCGTCTTCTGATACACCATCGGCTACCATGATGGTAAGGATGGTGTCCAAGACCTTGGAATAAACTTCGTTGAAGGCTGGCTCATCCATCTTGGCGAATGAGATAGACTTGGCTCGCTCCAAGAACTTCTGTCCGTTCAGGTCGTAGAGTGGTTCGCTGAATCCTGATGTTATTAGGAGTTGTTCACGGAATGTCTCTACCGAACGGAGATTGATGCGCTGCTGCTCGGTGAGACAATCCCAAGCAGCTCGGATCAGGGAGAAGAACTTGCGGTGGAACTTCACGTTGCGTGGGCGGACGATGTTCGCCTTGACAACAGAGCCAACCTTAATCTTTCTCAACTGCTCATAGTCCTCGTCTGCATAAGCTTGAAGACCAAGAGAAGTACGCACAAGATGGATTTCCATAACCTTTGTTTTTGAATATCAACTAATTGTTGGCTGGGAATGGGAGATTACCCTGCTGACCACCATATTGAGCTTGCTGCTGAATAGGCTGACCATTGGCATCAACCTGAGGGGGAAAGTTCTGCATCTGCTGCTGGATAGGAGCTGGCTGCGGAGGATTCTGCTGGAATCCCTGCTGAGCACCCTGCTGGTAGTTCTGCCCTACCTGACTAGCGTACACCTGCCCCTGCTGCATCTGCTGAGGCTGGGCGGTTGGTCGCTGCACCTTCCAGCAATCCAACTGATTGAACCATCGTCCGTCCTTAGACTGATGCGCCTTCAATCCGATGTGAGCGGTGATGATCTCACCAACTTGGATATTGAACTGCTGCAGCTTGTCGGAGCCATAGACCTGTATCACGGCTCGGGCAGGGTACTGCTGATTCAACTCCTCGATAACATATTCACACGAACTCCATTGAGTTCCGTTTTGGCTTGTTCCTGATTGGACTTGCCCTGCTGCAATAATCTTGCCTGTAAATGTTACGTTCATATCTATACTTAATTAAGTTTGATTCTGATGGATGGCTTTGTGGTAGTATCTTTCAGATAGTACTCGTAGTGTTCCGGCTCGGTGTCCTTGAAGAGTTTCGTGTCGAAGGTCTTCTTGGTGGATGCTGCCACATAGGAGTAGGAGCCATATTGAGTCTTGATGGATTTCTGCTTGTTGGCTTCCATCATCTTCATCATCTTCTCCTTCAAGGCATCCTGCTCTATCTTCAAGGCATCAATCCTAGCTGTGACGAGTCGGTACTGCTGCTCGGTGCTAGAGAAGGCTTCCGGCACTTCCACCTCATACTTGTAGTCAGGATCATCCTCCAAGTATGCCTTGATAAGAGCATCAATCTTCTCTTCCGATACCCTAGGCAGCGGCTGGAATCGGCTCTGTCCGTTCTTGAACCACATACATACCAGTTCCTTCACCTTCAAGTCGGGATTCTGCTCCTCGAACCATCGTGCATAGATGGATAGCTGGAGAGATACGTTGTCGTAGTGCAGGGTGGAGGTGGTCTTGTAATCTACCAGATAGATGTTGCCATCGCTATCAGCGAAGACTCCATCAATGGCAGAAGCGAAGTTCTCGGAATCGGTAACGAGATACTCGGAATCAACGTGATGGAGACCGTAGGAGACCAGCATACTATTGAATGCCCGAATCTCTTCTGTCGGGTTCGGGTATATGTTGATGTCGGAATCGAAGACGGTACAGAACAGCTCGAAGGAGTTGTGAATCATACCTCCTCGTTCTGCAGCCTTCTTCAATACAGAATCAGGAATATCCTTGTAGGTGTCGGGGAATGCCTTTCTTACCAACGTTCCAGTGATACCTTTCAGTTGCTTCTTGCCAATGAAGTATTGGTGAGTCTCCTCTATGAAGGTGATCTTCGGCTTATTCAGCTTGATGTTCTGTGTCATAGCCCTAACTCCTTTCTCTTAGCGGATAAGGCTTGCATAAACTGAGGGTTGCTGTTGAGCGGCATATAAGTGCACATCACCCATTTGATGTTGTCTCTGTTCACACATCGCTTCACCATTTCCAAAGCTTCGGCTAGGTTGTCTGGATGATACTGAGGTTGCGCTGACTGGGCGGTTGCCTGAGATTGCTGCTGAGTCTGTGCAGTCTGCTGCGCTGCCTGATGATGAGCGTTATCCTGCTGACCAGTATTGGTGGTATCAGAATCAGCGTTATCATCAATGGCAAACAGACCATTGAGCGCATATTTTCGGGCATAGGATGAGGATGCACCAGTAATCTGACTTCCGTCCATACCTTTCTTGGTTTCCTCTTCTCTAGCCCAACCAGTGGTTGTTTCACACTCGCCTTTCTCGTTCTTGATGGTAGCAGTTGCCTTCACGTAGATGCGGTTGCCTATCAAGACAACATCATCGGTGATGGTGAGCGTACATTTCTGCTTGGCGAGTAAAGGCTTGACAGCTTCTAGGATGTCTTCTGCCTTGCGGTACTTGTAGCCACCGAATTTGTTGAACTGACTCTTCGGTGCTTTCAGTTCCGATTGAATCGTAATAAGCTCTTTCATGTCCTTATTATATTAATAGTTATTGATACTTCCATTCATAGCCCTTACATCTGTAAGTGCCATCCGATTTCTTATTCGGGTTGTCACATATCTGTTCAAACAAGCAGTCGTGGCAGCTTTTCGGTTTGAATAACATATCTTGTTTATTTAAA
This sequence comes from Prevotella sp. AM23-5, assembly GCF_003473645.1. Taxonomy (NCBI): domain Bacteria; kingdom Pseudomonadati; phylum Bacteroidota; class Bacteroidia; order Bacteroidales; family Prevotellaceae; genus Prevotella; species Prevotella sp. AM23-5. Next base: position 7,870 of record NZ_QUCG01000074.1, read on the forward strand.
ATGTTCTACAATAAAAATCCCCTCGATTCTCACGAACAGAGGGGATAGGTTGAAATATACAACTTTAACGAGTTATTAAATGCAGTCGCTACTGCGATAGTCGTAAATGATACATAATTTTTATATGGTTTGAAAATGTGTCTATCAAAAAGGAGGGGTGGGAGTAATAAAGCACCCCTCCGAGGAGCGACATCAGAATATAATTGCCGGATGGTGATAGTCGCTCCAAGTTCCCTTCTGCATTTGTGGAGGCTTAGGACTCCCAGCACTCGTAATCGCATACATTGTATTAGTATGGAAATATTAATATTTTATCTATGACAAAGTCGTGCTGGCTGCATTAGAACCATTGTAGTTGTGCGCTTCTACCTATTGATGCTACCTTATTATATATAAGGGTCACGGCATCAGGTCTGCATCTTCACAAGTGAACTCCAAGCGTTCCAAATTCCACACCAGTATGTGTATGTATTAGCTTGCCACTTCCACGTCTAAGCATCATCTGTGGTTAATGATGCTCCTTTTGGGTACGTGTACCTCTCTAGGAAGGTTTATCCTATCCGATATGACTCCTCGGAATCGGGCGATATTGGGCATAGGGTAGGAATCGAACCTACGACCTTGAAGGTGATGGAGCCTCCTGCTCTACCATCTGAGCTACCTATGCCGATTCAAACAAATACTAACTAAAAACAATCTTGAACCTACACAACAGTTGTGGAGCTGGGAATAGCAAATTCCAAAAAATCCTTGCGAATCAGACTTTTGTCCTTATTTTGAGATAAATAAAACGAAAATTTTAAACTAATTAATATCAAACAATTTTTTATGCCGGATTCAGCTCCATATATATCTACTCGTTCACTTCCTTGAAGTAAGAGTGGATTTCCTTAACTACTATAGCGAATGTGGCGATACTTGCCACCAACATAACATTTGCGAACATATCTTTTCTGTTTTAATGGGTTATACAATAGGCTTCCACCTCAGAATCTATCTCCGACTGGGGCTTCACCCTGTTCTGCAGCATCCAATCCTCTAGGTCACTCTTCTTGAAATACAAGGCTCGCTGGTTGGGCTTGTAGATAGGGATGGTATGCTCTGCCACCATCTTTCTGAGTGTTCTGATGGTTACTCCCAGTACTATGGATGCTTCATCAATGTTGAGCACATTCTTGGTTCCGATGAGAATATACTTCTCTATTCGGGCAAGTGTCTCTCCAAGACTACTCTTATTCGTCTCTTCAATATCACTTTTTATCGTTTCATCTTTCATATCACTCGAAGTTAATGGTTTGCTGACTGGCACCAGATGTCTTGGAAGGCTCTCTTCCACCAGTGCCCTTATCTCTGGGAGTGTTCTCCTGCTCTATCAAGGGGAGAATGCCCTTTCCTTTGAGTGCTTCATAAAGGAAGAGTCTTCCCTTCGTTGTCCACTCCGTATTGTACTTCACATCGTGCCTACCATCCCTGCGGATGATGTCCACCGCTCTGCTATGAACATAGCCACCTTTCAGGAACTGAGCGTACAATATCCACTGACCTCTCTCCTTGTGCTGGATTCTCATAGATTCCAACTCCTTGTTCATAGCGATAGCACTCATACCGTAGTCTTGCGCTATCTGGGTGATGGTCATAGTTGCGTTGCTCTGCAGGATTCTGTCGTAGTAGCTCACCTTCGGCAGCATTTCAGTAATCTTGTTGCCCAGCTCCACGTTTGCCTTGCTGATAGTGATGATCGTCTCATCTTTCTGCTTGTTCTCCAGAGCAAGCTGCTGCTTCTCTTTCTCTGCCTTGACCAGAGATTCCAAAGCTTCGAGATAGTTCTGAGGAACGGATGGCTTGGATTGCTCTATCTGTTTCTTCATAGCGTTGAAGGCTTCGATGTATTTCAGTTTGAACTCCATCGCCTTCTTGCCGTTGAATCCCATCGCAAGCAGGGTGAAACCATCTTGGTTCATAACGAACATAGGCTGCTCTTTATTCTGCTCATTCAGATAGGTTGATTCTGAGAACATTTGGCGGACGGCTGAATTTTGAGCCGTCCCTTCTATCAACTTTCTGATAGATTGTATAACGTTCTTATGCTCTTTTTCAAAGACCTCAGCAACCAGTTTGCTATTTGTTAGAGGTTGGTTGCTTTCACCTCTGTAAACTAGATCGTTCATATTCACCTCCTTCTTTTATATTAGTTCAACACTGGCTTTTCGCTTTCGACACCTCCGAAGTTGTCTAGAGCATCCTGCCGGATTGCATCAGCTCGCCTATTCATTGTCTTATATGCTAACGCATTATACAAAGTTGTTTGCGAGCACTGATACTTCTTTTTAAGTTCTTCCCGATTTTTTATAGAAACCGAGATGATTTTTTGCATTTTTACTTGCATATTTCATTTCTTTTGTTTATTTTTGCCACCGAAAACGAATAAGGAACGTTTTGGAATCGTTTCTGCATTGTTTTCGAGTGCAAAGATAAGCAAATCCGCATAAACGACCAAATAAATTTGGGAAAAAGTTATCCCGATTTGCATAGTTTAAGTATGGTTTAAAAATGTGAAATTATGGAAACAACTGTGTATCAAAGAATTAAGCAATATCTTGATGATAATCAGATTTCATTAAATGGCTTGGCTAAGACTCTGAATATGAATCAATCCACTGTTCTGAGACAAGTTAAGGGTGAGCAAACCTTGTCTTCTACCTTGGTAGAGAACTTCCTGAATGCTTATCCTGATGTTTCTGCTGAGTGGCTGATGCGTGGAGAAGGTACAAGTGTATTATGCAAAACCGCTGAATCTGTAGCGGAAAAGACTAAGCTTGATTATGCAGCAGAGACTCTACATTATAATGATGCCGTATCTGATTCTGTTTGGCAAGCTAAATATGAGGAGTTGGAGAAACGCTACGACCAGTTACTATCTATCTTGGGTGGTGGCATGAGAAAAGCAAATGTAGGATAATTAAAATGTGGCGAGCAAAATGAATTTATTAAGATGGATTGGTGTTATCCCTGCTTCTATAGTAGGAATGTATGTGTGTTATTTGTTTTCCATGTTGGCTGGTTATTTGAACTTTGGATGGGGAGTAACCATTAATGGAGAAACGATTAATGTAGTCGGTGCTATGGTTTCGATATTGGCGAATGGATTTGCTGGATATGGATTTGTTTATTGTGGTGCTTACGTTGCTCCAAGATATAAAGGTGTCACGGCATTATTACTGATGATTGTTCTTGTGATTGGTGTGATATTGGGAATTTACCAAGATTTCACTTTAGGGAGAGCAACTATATTGGAGACTATTAAGTTGCTGGTAAATCCTATTGGTTCATACATTGCTTTTGAGTCAATTAGAGAAGATGTTATAGCAAACATAAAAACACCTGAAAGACCAATGCAGGACTTCGGTGAAAGCAGGGAAGACTACATGAAAAGAGTGAATGAATATCGTGATAAAATGAAAGAGATAAAATCTCGTAAATGGTATAATGTATGAATGTGTTTTTATTAATTCTTCTGTTAATAGTACTTTCTGTTGTCGGCATCTATGTATTGATGGGATTGCAGGCTTTTATGCGGTGGTTATCTATGTTCTTTAAATATTTGGAGCGTGGGTATTTGGATATTTATAAGTTGTATCATAGTAATAAGTCTATAGAAGATAGAGACGATTGCAAATATTTATATATACGTTCATGTGGTGCAATAAATGAAGATTATAAAAAGGCTTTGGAAAATAAAAGTTGGATTCTCGCTAACTTGTTAGATTCTGCTAGCCTTTCTATGAGGTGTCACGATTTATATTATGCTAAAGCTTCACTAAAGTTTATAGAAGAAAGTAAAAGTCTATTTCAGAAAGAGACTTTTAATAAAAAAGAAAAGAAGATGTTGCAAAACAAATGGCATAGAACTTTGCATTATTGCTGGATGCTTGAAGAATGGAAAGATATAGATTTTATTGGAGATTGTATCTTTGATATGATTAAAGTCTCATATCGTGAAGTTCCTTTCGATAGATATTATTAATATTTTAATTATAAATTATGGAACAGAAAGTTAATGAAACAAAGAATGTAGAAGGACAGAAGTTCTCTACAGAGTGGTACGAAAAGCAGAATCCAACCAATAAGGGTGGTAATGAGTTGAATGGTTTTACGTCAGTTTTGTTGTGGCTATGCGCTGTCTGTCAGATTTTTCGCTCATTCATGGGGATTGCAACAGGCTTTATAATGATGGACTTGGATTCTAACGCTGGAACATTGAAGATTCTAGGTTGCATATTGAGTGTTTTGATCGCTGTAGCTATCATTTTGATTGTCAACAAGAAGAAGTATGGAATTTACGCCTTCTTTGCTATTGAAATCATCTATGTTATCCTAGGTGGTGTCATTGGTGGTGGAACTGCGTATGTTTTTGGACAATATGCTTTTGCTGCCTTATTCCAAACAATATTGTTGTCTATTCTTCTTTGTTTTAAAAAGAACGGAAGGACTGGTTGGAAGGTTATTTTTGGGAAGTAGTATGTTTTTATTTTCCCAACTAGGAAAAAATATTTTCCCAACTAGAAAAGTAAAATGGCAGAGGTAACTAACGAGCAGAAGTTGTATGTGCTGCTGGACAACATAAGAGACAAGTCAGACTATGAGCAGGAGATATGGAGCATCATCTATGATCACGTATCTCCTGATGATGCTTGGAAAGAGGGTGTTGCAGAATTGCTAGTGAAGAACGCATACCTTAACCGAGGGTATGCCTATGGTAATCAAGAATCTAGGGTGGTATATAGCCCAACTAAGGATGGCAGGAGACAGATACCAATCCTTTGGAATGGCAGTGCGTTGAAGAAAGAGCATGAGGAGGAAGTTGACAAATTCAAAGAAGAGTCAAAGTTTAGAAATAAACACGGAAATATAGCCGAGATTATTAAGCTAATCTTGGCAGCTTGTGTAGGTGCTTTGGTTGAAAAGATTATCGACTTGTTATTTTGAAAACAATTCGGCTATTATCATTCCAAGCAGAAAGCATACAACAAGCTCAAAAGGGTCTGTGTCTTTGAATATATTGAATATCTTCATAGATGCAAAGTTACGGTTTTCTCCTGAGAATCAGGAGGAAATTACAAAGTTTAACTATAATCTCCGCAAAGTTTGCAACAAACGCTGTAAACCTTGCAGAGACTAAGGGTTGGTGCGGAGTGGGGCTATGGTGGAGTATTGTGTTCTTTCTTTTCCTTACTCTTTTCCTTACTCTTTTCCTTACTCTTTTCCTTACTCCTTATCGAAGAACTTATCAATGAGTCCTACAGCTTCATCCTTCTTCTTGTCTATGATCTTGGCATATATCTCTGTTGTGGATATGCGAGAGTGCCCAAGCAGCTTGCTGGTGGTGTATATGTCTGCCCCAAGAGTGAGCATCATCGTGGCGAAGGTATGTCGAGCGGTATGGAAGGAGACGTTCTTGGTGATTCCACACGATTCAGCCCACTTCTTGATTTGCGCATTCAGGTTTGGGGCACATACCAGCTTATCGAATACCAGTTCTCCAGTTTGCTCCGGCAACCAGCTGACCGCTTCCTTTGATAGTGAATAGGTGATGATTCGCTGGGTCTTCTGCATTCTCTTGATCATTCTGTATCTGGAGTTGCTATCCTCATCGGTGTACTCTTCAATATCCTCCCATTTAAGCTGGCGGATGTCCGAGATGCGGAGACCAGTAAAGCAGGAGAACATGAAGGCTTGCTTGGTTGATTTGTCCTTCGGATCTGATGCAGCCATCTTCTTCAACTCAGATATATCAAGATATACCCTTTCGCTTTCGGGAGCCTTGATCTTGGTTCCAGTATCAATGAGGTCGATTGGATTTCTTGGGATAATCTCGTCACGTACAGCTTTCTTTAGCATAGTGTTGAACATGGCAAAGTACACCTTCTGAGTCATACCGCTTAAAGGCTGCTCGGTGAATTTTCCTTTGGCGGTTTTGAGGTAGGAGATAAACCCTTCGCAAAACTTCTTGTCTATAGCTGCCATCGTCACTTTATCTCCGGCATACTCACAGATATGTCTCTCCACATTGCTGATGGTCTTGATGTACTCCTCGCCTCTGGTGGTCTTGGCTTTGTAGTCTCGAAAAGTCTTGATCCATTGAGAGAAGAGCATCTTCTTCGGCTCTTTCTTCACAATGATGCCGCTTCTGTTCTGGGTGAGTTCCACAATCTTCTTGGCTTGCATAGCTTCAATGATTCTTCTGGTCTCCTTGTTGGCGGCTATGGCTGCAGTCTTACCCCTGCCATTTTCAGGCAAGAGATAAAGCTTCGGGTACTCGTATTGTCTCTTGCCGTTGATGGTGTAGGCAAGATATAGGCTTGTCTTACCGCTGGGCATCTTTCTTTCCCTGATTTGCACGATTTCCTTTTTCATAAGCTCAATGTTTATTGTTGACGGTGCAAAGATAAGAAGAAAAAACGAAAGTACCAAATTATTTAGCACCAAATTAGCATCAAAGTTTATGTAAATATATGTATATTGTGTGTATAATATATGTGTATGATATGTTATTTTGAGTAAATGTAATGAATTGATAATCAGGTATTAAACTATACATTTACTAAACATATAGTTACATATAAAAGAGCTACATAATGTTTTTGTATTAAATGCTAAAGCCCATCCGGGAGGATGGGCTTTGCTCTTGTTAGTATGCTCGGCATGAACATTGTCTAATGGGAGCAAGTCCTTAGTAAGCCCTAATAGATGCTGCCATTTGCAAATAGAAATCTAACTTCTCTTAAAATTAAATGAAAAGTTTGGGCTTCTCGTTTTTTTTTCTTAACTTTGCCCTAAATTAGAAGAACTTAAAGCATATTGTAAGATGGCTGCATTGAAATTATACCCTGTGGGAATCCAAACTTTTGAGGAGATAATGAGGCGCAATCTTCTCTATATAGATAAGACGGAATACATTTATCGCATGACACATAGTGGCGGTAAGTATTTCTTCTTGAACCGACCACGCCGTTTCGGAAAGTCGTTGCTGGTTTCTACATTCCAAAGTTATTTCGAGGGTAAGAAGGATTTGTTTAAAGGACTTGCCATCGAAAAACTGGAGCAGGAGTGGACGGAATACCCTGTACTGCATTTTGATATGTCGGGTGGCAAGCATATGGAAAAGAAGGAGCTGGAAGAATATTTGGGCTATCAATTGGCTAAGAAAGAGGCTATGTATGGTATTACAACACCTCAGAATGGAGCAAATAATCGTCTGACCGATTTGATTCTGACTGCTTATCAAAAGACAGGCAAGCAAGTAGTCGTGCTCATCGATGAGTATGATGCTCCTTTGCTGGATGTAGTACACGAGGAAACTTCCTTGCAGGTTCTTCGCAATGTTATGCGCAATTTCTATAGTCCATTGAAAATGTGCGAGCCTTATCTCCGCTTTGTCTTCTTGACCGGTATCACCAAGTTCTCGCAGATGAGTATCTTTAGTGAGCTGAATAACATCTCAAATGTGAGCATGGATGAGGAGTATGCTGGAATTTGTGGTATAACCAAGGAAGAACTGGTGACCCAAATGTCGGCAGATGTTGATGCCCTGGGCGAGAAGTTGGGTAAGACAAGAGAGGAGACGCTTGCGGCTCTTAGAGAGTACTATGATGGTTATCATTTTGCTGATGTCTCGCCTGACGTATTTAATCCATTTAGCTTACTCAATGCCATGTCAAAAGGCAAATTAGATTACTATTGGTTTGCCTCAGGCACGCCAACTTACTTGATCAATATGCTCAACAAGTTCCAGGTGATGCCATCTGAAATTGGCGGTTGTGAGGCTGATAAGTCGGAGTTTGATGCTCCAACCGAGAAGATGACCACCATTATGCCGTTGCTCTATCAGAGTGGCTACATCACCATCAAGGGCTATGACCCAGAGACGGAACTCTATCTCTTGGACATTCCGAACAAGGAGATTCGGGTAGGCTTGTATCGTTGTCTTTTACCTTATTATATAGGTATGAATACGGTGAAGGGTACCACCACAATTGCCAAGATGTCTGCCGCCATCCGCCGCAACAACATCGATGGTGCTCTTGAAATGCTCCAGACTTATCTCGGCACGATTCCTTATTGCGACAATACGGATTATGAGGGGCATTATCAGCAGATGATGTATGTCATCTTCTCCATCCTCGACAATTATGTGGATGTGGAGGTTCACACGTCAAAGGGACGTGTCGATATGGTGCTCCGTACTGCCACCCATCTCTACCTCTTTGAGTTGAAACTAAACCAAAGTGCTGATGTGGCAATGAAACAGATAGACTTGAAGGAGTATGCGAAGCGTTTTGCCCTCTGCGGTCTGCCAATTGTGAAGGTGGGTATCAACTTTGATGTGGAGACGCATACCATCAAGGATTGGAAGATAGAAGATAAAAACCTTAATTCCGCAACACTATAATTT
>NZ_QUCG01000075.1:0-15891 GCF_003473645.1 Prevotella sp. AM23-5
AATATATATCAGTTGTTTGTCGTAGCTCATATATCCAAATAAAAAGTAAAACCTCATCTTAGTACACATCGTTGAGAGGAGTGGTGGGATTTATAGCTACAAAAATGTGGCTTTAATTCGCCTTCTCCAAATATTTTCTAAGAAACCAGCTTATCGGGTAGAGAATTTTACGCAAAAGTTCTAAATTCCATAAATTTCTCCTATATAGTCATGGGATATTTAGAAAAATATCGTATCTTTGTCCCCGAATTGAGGCGTTCTTTGCATATTGCAAAATACAGAAACGAGCAGAAGTCCGCTCGTTTCCATATTGTTACCTATATAATATAGGCAAACGACCAACTTCTTGATTTTCAATCAAAGTCCAATTTAGAGCGAGTTAGAAAATCCAAGAAATTCGTTCGGAGGTGAAACTTATGGCATCCCAATATTCAGTATTGACACAAAGAAGAAGGAGATGATTGGCAACTTCAAACGTCAAGGCACAGTCTCTTGCAAGAGGAAGCCTAAGGCTTATGACCATGATCTCAAGAGCTTTTCGGATGGAATCATAGTCCCTTATGGCATCTATGATGTTGGAGCTAATACTGGCTATTTAACATTGGGGGTTAGCCATGACACCGCTGAGTTTGTCTGTGACAATTTCATTCATATTTGGCAACAATTCCTACAATGGAAATACCCAAATGCCCACACAATCTGTATTCTCTGTGATGGTGGCGGTTCTAATGCATGTTCGCACCATATAGTAAAACAAGCTTTGATGAAGTTGGCTTCAACCATAGGGGTAAATATCATCATGGTACATTACCCTCCATATTGCTCCAAATACAATCCTATAGAGCATTGCATGTTTGGACCAATTTCAAGAAGTTGGAGTGGCGCACCACTCTTGTCCATTGAGAATGCAAGAACGAGAGCAGAGGCTACCGTCACAAAGAAAGGACTCTCCATTATCGCTACAATAAATCAAAGAACGTATGAAACGAAAAGACCCATTGAAGAATCTTACGAATCAAACAAGAGCAAACGTATCATTTTTGATGATGAGCTCTCCAAATGGAACTATCTCGTCAAATGTTGCTCTTAACCGCAGAAAACTACAGAAGTTATTTTTTACATATTACATAATCCGGATTTTTGTCTAATTTTTCCTGTATATTTTTTTGTTTTTGTTTTCCACAGATGTATGAGGAGGCCATCCTGCAATAGGGCCGATAGCTGGAACTTTAGCATAATTATAAAGAGACTCTGCATCGTGTTCTGTCCAGGAACGAAGTATCAATCTTTGTTTTTCCATATTCATCGCTACACAAGTAATTTATTGATTTCCTGCTGCAGGCAATCCAGGAACTTTGCAGCATGTGCCCCGTCCATTTGAGTGTGGTGGAATTGGAATGAAACCGTTAGTGTCGTTCTGAAGAAACCTTTATGGTACTTGCCCCATATCATAAACGGATTGTTGAAGATACCGCTGTACATACCTACCGCACCGTCAATTTCATATTGGGCCAGTGCGGAAGTCCCTATTACCATGCTTTCTGTCAAATCGTGGTTCTCACAGCTTCGGGCTACTTCCGTTGTCAATTTCAGATAATCTTCATTGAATAGCTGCAAATCATCAGAAAACGGCACATCACATGAACTGACCTCATTGTCCTTGTTCATAACAATGGTATTAACCGCAATAGCATCATATTGCATCAATTTGTCTCCGACAGGCAGCATATAAAATTCCTTGATACTGCTTGCCGCTTTGCCGATGCACCAGCACATCAGCATATTGAATTTCATACCTGACTTTTTGCTGATTTTAACAAGACGACTGACATCCAAAATCTTGAAAAACGTAACCATTGGCATCGGGGCTTTCATCCAAAGCTCAAATGCATATGCACGGGTGGTTTCTTTGGGATTTATTTCTCTCATAGTGCTTAACTTCATATTTTTATCGTTTTAGGTACACAAAAATAACGTTTTATTTTGATAATCCATCCAAATCCCTTGAATATCTGCTTTATTCCGTCGTAATTTAGACAAAATAGAAATATAATCTGCAAAAATGAGACTAAGCAATTGGTTTCCCAATATGGCAAGATACATATATGCGTTCATAAATATTTGTTCTATTTGCCATGTTCTTAAAATGTCAAAATCGGAAATTTATCATTGTTTTCCATGTTAATTTTTGTTTTCTCATGCTTTCATTTTGGGGTTTCTTGATTTTGTTGTTCCTAATTTGTTTCTTTCGTCATTTTGTCACCTCATTTAGCATTGGTTATCAGTACGTTACGAACAATCAGTAAGATTTCAAGAAGGACATCATCATCACGGTAGTCGCTGCAACTGCCGTGATTCATGGGCAAATGACACTCGGTATGATGCTTGCCGTGCAATACATCATCGGACAGCTCAACTCGCCTGTGGAGCAACTGATGAACTTCTTCTATTCTCTGCAAGATGTGAAGATTAGCTTGGAGCGAATCAACGAGATTCACCAGATGGATGATGAGAATGGAAAGGAAGGCTTGCTAACTTCTATTGAAGATAAGAATGAGGGCATTGACATCAAGAACATCATGTTCAAGTACGACCCACATGCTTTGCGCAAAACCATAGACGATGTGAGCATTCACGTTCCGCAAGGTAAGGTAACAGCCATCGTTGGTGCATCTGGCAGTGGAAAGACCACCCTCATCCGTTTGATGCTTGGTTATTATCCTGTCTTGGAGGGAAAAATCAACATTGGAAATACTGACATCAACAAACTCAACAAAAAGTGGTGGCGCAGACAATGTGGTGTTGTCATGCAGGATGGTGTTATCTTCTCGGAGAGTATCGCTAGAAATATTGCTGTTGATGATGGCGATATAGATAAGGAACGGTTGTTGAAAGCTGCCGAGATTGCTTGCATCAAGGATTACGTGATGGCTTTGCCTCTGAAGTTCAACACCAAGATTGGACGTGATGGCGTGGGACTGAGCCAGGGACAGAAACAACGCATCTTGATAGCGAGGGCGGTATATAAGAATCCTGACTACATCTTCCTTGACGAGGCAACCAACTCGCTAGATGCCAACAACGAGAGGAGCATCGTTGAGAACTTGGATAAGTTCTATAAGGGTAAGACTGTTGTGATTGTAGCTCATCGCCTAAGCACAGTGAAGAATGCCGACCAAATCGTGGTCATCGACCATGGCAAAGTGGTTGAGGAAGGCAATCATGAGTCTTTGACCGCCAAGCGAGGGGCATACTATAACCTTGTGAAGAATCAGTTGGAATTGGGAAACTAAAAATACTTTTGATATGGAACAGAAAGAAAGAGAATCAGAAAATATCGAGTTGAGAAGCGAGAAGGTGAGGAACGTGATAGGCAAGGTTCCTCCTCGTCTCGTCAGCTTAGGAACGGTTGTCATTACGATCATAGTCCTCGCCCTCGCAGTTGCTTTCTACAAGATACCTTATCCTATATCCATAGAGGCTAATGGTGAGGTCATCAATCAAAGAACGATGCAGGTGTTTGTGCCATACAAGTATTTGTATCTTTTCGATGAGCCAAGGACGGCTCATGTATCTTTCGAGGGCAACGATAATGCATCTTATAACTGCGACATCACAAGCCATAAAGCCAGGCTCATACATAGGGAAGATGGTAACTATTTTATGGCTATAGCCACTGTGAGTACACAAGGACAAAAGTCCCCTGTGTTGCAAAAGTACATGAAAGCCGATGTCAGAATCATCGTCAGCAACAAAACGTTATGGCAGCAGGGATTCGGATAAGCTATATCCGAATACTGCTGTTTGTTTTTGGATACATATTGTTGGTAAGCATCAGATTTAACTCAAAAAGTTCTAAATTCCGTAAATTTCTCCTTGCTAGTTATGGGATATTTAGAAAATTGTCGTATCTTTGTCCCCGAATTGAGGCGTTCTTTGCATATTGCAAAATACAGAAACGAGCAGAAGTCCGCTCGTTTCCATATTGTTACCTATATAATATAGGCAAACGCCCAACTTCTTGATTTTCAATCAAAGCCCAATTTAGAGCGAGTTAGTTTTCTTAACGGGATTCGTATTCTGGGGCTGCTGAAAATCGGGGCTTATCACACCCTGATTTTTGGTGGTCCCCTAAAAAAGCCGTACCTTTGCATCGTCAAAAGAAAAGCGTGTGGAACTTTCTTGAGATATTAAATTAATTATTAACCCTTTAAAAAACTGATTGACTATGGGACAAGGAACTAGTAAGTATCGTAAGATTATGCGTACCCCTCAGACGGGTGAGAACGCGGGTAAGAAGCTCTGGTATGCTACTGCCGTGAGCGACCGTGAGATGAGTTTCGAGGACTTCGTGACTCATATCTCTGAGCACAACTCTCCATACAGCCGAGGCACTATCCACGGTGTGCTGATGGATACCCTCGACTGCCTGAAGCATCTGATTCTGGATGGCAAGAGCGTTCGTTTCTCTGACCTCGGATTGTTCTCCATCGGCATGACTTCGCGTGGCGAGGTGAGCAAGGAGAAGGTGACAGCGGCAAGCGTGCAGGGCGTGCATCTGATTGTGAGAAACACAAAATCTTGGAGCAACGCCGAGCTGAAGAAGCTCACCAAGATCGTGGCATACGATGATTATACATCGGGAGCCGATGACGGCGGTGGTACGGAGAATACTCCGAGCGGAGGTGATACTAGCCAGAGTGCTGGCGGGGATACCAACAAGGATAACGGCGGAACATCGCAGGGCGGCGGTGGTACCAGTCAGGGCACTGGCGGCGGAACTGACGGCGGCGGCGACAACGTAAGTTTGTAAATCACTAATCATTAATCACTAAAAAAACTGCGTATGAAGAAAGAAACCTGGAAAACTGTATTTCAGATAGTAATATCTATCTTGACCGCTATCGCCGCCTCTCTGGGCGTGACGAGCTGCATGTCGTAGAACTGCACAAGAAATCTTAGATTTTTATCAATTACTTCTCAAAAAAAAGAGGGTGTGTCATAAGTTCATGACACATCCTCTTTTTTTTATTTATTCCTTAATTCTTTATTTTTCTTCATCGGATTACGCTGAGTTATCGGAAGAGCATTCCTGCTGTACGGATTACGCACGGAATTGATACGGAATCATCCTAGCGGATGAACAGCAGCTCACGATACTTCGGCAAGGTCCAGAGTTCATCTGCTACCAGCAGCTCGAGCTTGTCAATCTGATAGCGGATTTCCTCCATCTTCGGAGCTACCGTATCATGATAGGCTACAGCCTTCTCGCGCTCGCTCTCTATCTTGTTGGCTACCTTGCGGGCATCCACCAATGCCTCTACACCACGCTCTATCGACTCGGTGCGCTCGGCTATCTCACGGATGATCTTCACGTTGCGGGCGGTCAGCTTCTTGCCTTCCTCGCCACCGAAAATGTGGATCATGCCCTCTACATTCTTTGCCAGACGGCTCTGATAGTGGGTAGCCACTGGGATGATGTGGTTCATGGTCAGGTCGCCCATCACACGAGCCTCTATCTGAATCTTCTTGGTATAGGTCTCCCACTTCACCTCATTGCGCGCCTTCAGCTCGCTCTCGCTCATCACGTTGGTCTTGGCAAACATCTCGATACTCTCCTTGTCCAGGTAGCGGTCGAAGACTACCGGGCAGGATGCCTCGCAGTCCAAGCCACGCTTCTGAGCCTCTTCCTTCCACTCGTCAGAATAGCCGTTGCCATCGAAGCGGATAGGTTTGCAGGTCTTGATATCCTCTCTAACGATGTCGATGATTGCCGAAGTCTGGTCCTCGCCCTTGGCTATCAAGGCATCCACGCGAGCCTTGAAGTTCTCAAGCGCCTCAGCTACGGCTGCATTCAATACGATGAGAGAAGATGCGCAGTTTGCCTCAGAACCTACGGCACGGAACTCGAAGCGGTTTCCGGTGAAGGCGAATGGTGAGGTACGGTTGCGGTCGGTATTGTCGATCATCAGCTCCGGAATCTCAGGGATATCCAGCTCCATACCCTTCTTGCCAGCCAGGGCGAAGAGTTCCTCCTTGTCAGCCTTCTCGATATGGTCGAGCAGATCGGTGAGCTGCTTGCCCAGGAATGAGGAGATGATGGCTGGAGGTGCCTCGTTGGCTCCCAGACGATGGGCATTGGTTGCGCTCATGATGGATGCCTTCAGCAGTCCGTTGTGCTTATATACACCCATCAGGGTCTCTACGATGAAGACTACGAAGCGGAGGTTATCCTCAGGAGTCTTGCCTGCTGCATGAAGCAGCACACCGGTATCGGTGCAGAGACTCCAGTTGTTGTGCTTGCCCGAACCGTTGACGCCAGCGAATGGCTTCTCGTGAAGCAGCACACGGAAACCGTGCTTGTGAGCCACACGCTTCATCAGACTCATCAGGAGCATGTTGTGATCTACTGCAAGATTGCACTCCTCGAAGATAGGCGCCAGCTCAAACTGGTTAGGAGCCACCTCGTTATGACGGGTCTTGCAAGGGATACCGAGTTCGAGTGCCTGGATTTCCAGATCCTTCATGAAAGCCTGCACACGCTCTGGGATGGTTCCGAAATAATGGTCGTCCATCTGCTGGTTCTTGGCCGAATCGTGACCCATCAGGGTACGTCCGGTGAGCATCAGGTCTGGGCGAGCCGAATAGAGGCTCTCATCTACCAGGAAGTACTCCTGCTCCCATCCGAGATTGGTCTGCACCTTCTTTACCTGAGGGTAGAAGTAGTGGCACACCTCGGTAGCCGCCTCGCTCAGGGTATGGAGCGAGCGGAGCAATGGAGCCTTGTAGTCCAGCGCCTCACCTGTATAAGATATAAAGATGGTAGGGATACAGAGGGTATCGTCGATGATGAACACAGGCGATGTAGGATCCCATGCAGAATAGCCGCGAGCCTCGAAGGTGTTACGGATACCGCCGTTAGGGAATGAGCTGGCATCCGGTTCCTGCTGCACCAGCAGCTTGCCGGAGAATTCCTCAATCATACCACCCTTACCATCGTGCTCCACGAAGGCATCGTGCTTCTCGGCAGTACCTTCTGTCAATGGCTGGAACCAGTGAGTATAATGCGTTACCCCGTTTTCCTCAGCCCAGAGCTTCATGCCGGCAGCCACGGCATCCGCGATGGAACGGTCCAGACGATTACCGTTGTCTATCACATCGATGAGTTTCTCGTACACATCAGATGGCAGATACTTGTACATCTTCTGGCGGTTGAATACATACTTGGCGAAGTACTCCGAAGGGCGCACCTTGGGAGTTTCCACCTCAACAGGTCTCTTTTTAAAGGCCTCGGCTACAACCTCAAATCTCAAATTAGCCATTCTTCTTTTATTATTTTATAAGTTTGCGGGTGCAAAGTTACGAAATAATTGGCTAACTGCTACCATTTTGCCCGTTTTTTTATGTATAATTCAAACTTTTCTTATTTTGATTACAGGATTCTGCCCACAATCTGCAACTTGAGCACAGGATAGAACTGGATTTTATCCACGATATCGGCGATGTCGCCGCCATCTTCACCCATCGAATCATTGAGAGCTTTCCTGACATCTACCTCCGAGCCGTTCTGATAGATTTTCAGCTTGCCCATATACTGGCAGCCGATCTCCCAGCGGAAGCCCAGGCGGTTCTTAGGAACCACTCTGCCGAAGCCCAGACCGAGATAAGGGCGGAAGGAGTTGCAGCGCAGGTCGGCATTGATATCACCATTCTTGTCGAACTTGATATTGTAATCCGAGAGTTCCGCACCTACGCAGTTCAGGATTTCATCTGAATATTCAGGATATTTACTGATAAACTGCGCCAAATCATCGCTGTGACCGCTCAACTTGGCAAGCTTGGCACCGCCGAAAGCGAAGCCGGCAGCCACGAAGAACTTGCTGTTGCCGCCGAAAGGATAGATATTCGCCTTGGCATGAAAGGCTGTACGGGAGAAATCAGCATCAATATCCACCTTGGAATCAGGAATCCTTACTGTCTGTCCCTGAACGATGATAGAGGCATCTGTCGTTATGTTCGCCTTATCAGAAATCGAGAGAAACTTTGGCAGAATATCCACGCCTGCCTCCAACTCCACGAAATTGGAAACAGGAGCCGCCACACCTATGCTGATACCTTCGGTACCCACGCCTGCATTCAGCCCCACATGATTGAATGCAGTTCTCTTGAACTGTGCAAAACCACTTGTTGTAAATACGAGGCACAAGATGGCCATCATCAAAATCTTTTTCATCATTTCCATTATTTTTTAATAGTTAGCATTCACATCTCACACACGTTATTTCTTCTTGCTTGCCTTCCACTCGAAGAGATAGTCGATGCCCTTGATCTTTACCTTGACGAAGAGATCGGCAGCCTTGCGGTCGGTGGTATAGAGATAGCCCGAAACCACTTCGCCGGGATGGATGGTGGTGCGCTCCAGATAGCCCAGGTCCTCAGGCATCTTGTCGGAATACTTCATGCGGTTGCCGTCTTCCAGCTGCTGCATCCGGCAGATACGGGTCTGGAAATCCTTCAGCGTATTGGAGGTTCCGGCATCAAACACCTGCGCGCCCAGGTTGGCATTCACGTTGTTTTCGCGTTCGGTCTGCACTATCGCCTTGTTCTTTACCGCACGCTTAGCCACCTTCTTCTTGAACTTGAAGATTTTCTTGTCATACTCATCAGCGCCCACCAGTTCGAAGTCCTTGCGCTTGCCGCCCTTCATATCGTAGATTTCAATCTGGGAAGGGTCGATATCCACATTGATCATGCTCTTGTTGACGATGAAGACGCCGATTTCGCGGTAATCGCCGATGTTCTCATCCACCATCGAATTGCTCACGCCCACGATGAGTCCGTTCTTGTTGTAGTAAGGCCATGCCACACCGTTCTTATACTCGGTGAGGATTTCATCAGGCGAAGGGGCTTCCAGGATAGGCTGGTGGTCGGTGAGCGAATACTTGGAGTAGTTGCCGTCGGCATCCACCACCACATAAAAGCCTTCAGGGATGTCGTTCTTGTAAGGAGTAAGGGTGCATACCCTGCCGTTCTCCGTGAAAGAGGCTCCTACCCCCATCTTCTTGCCCTGGTTCATGAAGAAATGCTCCTTCACGTTGCCGTTATTATAATAAGAGGTATATTCGCCCGAGAGCAGTCCTGCCTGATAGGTCTTCTTCTGCTCTACCTGTCCATCCTTGAAATAGGTAGTAAAGGTGCCGGCAAACTGGCTCTTGGCATCATCCTTCCTATCGAGGACCACAAAGCTGCCTTCGCCCTGCAGTTCGCCGCTCATATAGTAGGTGCGGAACTCCTTGGCTGCCGTAGAATCAGCAGGATAGAGCGCCAGGCGATAATAGTTGGCGAAAGCCTTGTTAGGGGTTACCTTCCAGCTCTTGTTGTAATAGAGGGTGTCCAGCCGGTCTTGCGGAACGGGAGGAGTTTCTGGCACGATTTTCTCCTGCGCCAGAGCTGTCTGTCCTCCGAAGAGGGCAATCATCATGATGATGACCGAATACTTATTTTTCATCATAATTATTATGTTTTTAAATACTTAAAAATCTATCTATCAGCTTCTTTCTATAGAGTCTGCCCACCTTTACATAGTCGATTTCATCGAAAGGGGGATAGAAATGGCAAACATTGTCAACCACCTCGATAAGGTAATTGATGTTGACGATGAACTTCTGGTTTACCTGCATGAAATGAGGGGCGAGTGCGAGCAGGTCGGTGCTCTTCACGCTGCGTTTCAGCCTGATAGGCTTTCTGTTATCAGCCACCACCACCTCCCAGCATCTCACTTCGTGATTATACTGGAAGAGGCAGACATTCTCCTTATCCACCAGCCTGAAATCCACGGAGTTGGTGTAGAAGAGCAGCTTGCCGTTCGCAACGGGTGCATTCTTCACGCCAGCCCCTACCACTCTCTCAGCCTCTTTTTCAGCCTCAAGCTCTTTTTCTGCCTCTTTCTCAGCTTCTTTCTCCAGGCGTCTGACGATGGTATCCAGCTCCTGGGGATTGATAGGCTTGAGCAGCACATCGAATGCCTGCTTGCGGAAGGCTGTCAGGATATATTCATCGTATGCCGTGTACATCACCACCTGGCAGCGGCGGTGCACGAATCCCGACAGCTTATCCAGGAAATCCAAGCCATTCACATCGGGCAGCTGGACATCCAGAAAGAGCACATCGGGCTGGTACCTGTTTACCATCGCCAGGCCGTCAAGCCCACAGAGCGCGCATCCCAGCACCTCCATATCGTATTTCGTTTCCAATAAATCAGCCAAAGCCTTGCCTGAAGATTTATCGTCGTCTATGATTACAACTTTCATACACCTTATTATATTGTTTATATTCAAGTTTCGCAGGTCCTGCTACATCACGAAGCCATCGGGTATGCATACCTGCGCCAGGCATCCTGCCACGCTGCCATCTTCTGCCTTCCGGTTCTGCAGCGAGAAGGTCATCTTTTGGCGATTATGCTCGTTCACCACAGCCATGGTCTGGGTGATGATGCCCAGTCCGGTACGCTTCTTTCCCTTCTGGCGGATATCGAATCCCCTGCCGTTATCCAGCACGGAAACCACGGTATAGCCCGGCTGCTTTCTGCCTACCTTTACCAGCAAGATCTTCCTTCCCTCCCAGCCTCTCAGTCCGTGAACCAGGGCATTCTCTACGAGAATCTGGACAAACATCGACGGGATATACGTATTCTCCACATCCACTTCGGGATCTATCTGCAGCGAGAAATCGAAATCATCGCCCATCAGCGGACTTTCCACCGCCAGATACTGCTTCACGAAACCAATCTCTGCGGCCAGAGATACCTTCGACTGGCAGGACAGGTCGAGGTTGCTGCGTATCAACCGGGCAAGCCCCATCAGCTCGTCGGCTTCCGCCGTACCGGCATGCAGGATCTTGTTGTTGAGTACATTGAAGACGAAATGAGGAGAGATTCGGTTTCTTGCCCCTTCCAGCTTCAGCTGCAGCACGCGATGCCTGCTCTCTTCGAGCCGCTTGCCGGATCGCATGCTCTTGATGACGAAGAACATACACAGCAGCAGAATCAGCAGCACTACAGCCAGGGCAATAGAGCGGGTCTGGTTCAACTGTGCCGTCTTGTGCTCAAGCACCAGGTCGTGGTGCAGTTTCAGCGTATCCTGGGTAAAGCGGTCCATGATTTCAGAAGCTCTCATCTTGATTCTGTTGTGCTCCAGCGAATCATTCTTCAGCATATCCCTGCGCAGATTCTCGAATGCCATGCGGTAATCGCCCTTGGCGAGGTAATATCGCTGCAGATACTGATTGCGGATCTGGCGCAGGTTGAAGGCTACGAGATTGCTGAGATTCTCTCCAAACTGCTGCCTCTCGCTGTTCAGAATGCGGGTAACAGCCGCCATATCTCCCTTCTTCACCTCCTGACCGATATGAATCGTATTACAGTAATATACCGCCTCTCGATCGTGGTTGGCCACCATGAAAGGCTCGCTCTCGGCAAGATATTTCTCCGACTGGGCAATGCTGTCCAGATTGAGATACACATCTGCCATATTCAGCTTGCAGAGATACATGTCGAAGCAGTCGTCCTTCTTGTGCTTCTCCAGCAACTGCTTCAGCTGCAGGAATTTGCGGAGCGACTGGGCATAGTCTTTCTTATAATAGTAGTAGTTGCCGTAATTGTTCAGGTAATACGCCTGCATAGCCAGCGACATCTGCGGGAGATGGTCTTCCGTCTGCTGATAGCACTGGAGCGATGCATCGAAATCATTGAGTTTCAGGTAGATGGTAGCCAGACCCACATAGAGGGAGACATTCTCCTCCTTGGGCAACTGGAGGGAATCTACCAGAAAGAGCGCACGGCGATACCAGGAGGCAGCCTGCGGCAACTGATTCTTGAAGAGATAGGCATCACCCAGGTTGGCACAGATACTAGGCGCCTGGTGCTGCACATCGCTACGCATGGAATAGGCATAGGCAGACTGGTAGAGCGAAACCACCTCGTCTGCCTTGCGATGAAAATTATGATAGTTGATGCCCTGACAGTTGTAGGTATAGGCAAGAAGACCGTTGCGGCGCGGAGTATCGGGCTGACGGAGGGCGAAACGCAGGGTGTGGTCCACATAGCCTACCGTAGAATCGGGCGTTGCCGACTGGCAAAACCATCTTCCCTTCCTGGCATAATACTCATAAAACGTGAGGCTGTCTTTCGCCAGCTTCATACCTTTTTCTATTTCCGCCTTAGCCTGCGGCGACTGCGCATTGAGGAGTTCATCGAGCTGATGCAGTTTTTCGATACGCAGGTTATCAGCAGTTTCCTCTGCCGATTTCCGGCAGGAAGCCAGGATCATCAGCAGAGGCAAGAGAGGCAGGAGAACCTGCCAGAGGCAAAACTTATCATTTTTCATCATTTCTATTATTTTCTACAGGGAGGGAGTGTCATCAGTCACAGTCAATACGCCCTGAAAGGGCAGAAGCTCCATACTCCACACGCCCTGAAAGGGCAGAAGCTCCTAGCCCAGGGCAACACCCTGGGTTAAGATGGACGCAAGCCTGCCGCCCTGTAAGGGCAAAAGCTTTCAAGTACCAAGCTATTTATAAGGCTTTTGCCCTTACAGGGCGCCTTACTGACTGCTACTATACCCTGGGCGATGCCCTGGGCTAGGAGCTTTTGGGCTTTCAGCCCGTCCTCGGCAGTCATTATCTAGGCTTATGACACACCCTCTGAATTTTCTACGAATTTACCTTGCAAATATAGGCAAATTAACGCAAATGAGCAAGCTTTTGGAACATTTTTTTCTTCTTAAAGCCATCAAACTTACATTTTGATATCGGATTGAAATGCCTGCGGGCTGTTACTCGGGTGCTGCGGGTATCATCGGCATCATCCTCCTCCATCATGGCACGGAACGTATCTTCTGATATACCATCCAATACTGTCATAATGATAGGAGCATATTCATCCACATCCTCAAAGGTATTCTTGTCCGTAATGCCTGTAGCCTCAGAATCATATTCAAGCGTAATCAGAAGCTTCTTCTTTGCCGAATAGAAGTTTACCGCCATATAGCCATCCTCATTGTCCTCTCCCATATTGGTAAGGCCCAATTTGGCTGCCGCATTCTTCAACTTCTGATAATCGCTGCTTCCACCATTATAATAAATGATGCCGCCCTTACCCAGATTGAGACTTTCCGTAATCAGCAGTGCCAAAGGAGCCTTTGCCTCCAGCTGTGGAGTGAAAGAAGGGAAGCCTGCATCTACCGGCTTGACGTTGCGAAGTGTCTTGGCTGTAGCCAGGAGCGGATAGTTCATCATCTTGCCAACCAACTTGGCATTCTCATCATATTTTTCATCAGAATCCAAATCATCGGCATCATCTTCGTCAAAAGATACCTTGCCAAAGGCTCCATTTCCTTCCAGTGAGAACACGAAATCATTGCCGTTTCTCTGTACGGTGCACTTCATTTCCTTGCCCGCCATAGTCCGGAACAGGCGCTTCTCTGTCCGATTAGCCACGTTGGCTGTTACACCATCCGTATAGGTAGTCTTCTCCTTATCATAATGAGCTACCAATATAGACATCAAGATGTTAGCTCTTTCTTCTGGTATCAGCATCAAATTATCATCCAGGAGAAGCACACCGCTAATCGGACTCGTATAGGTTGGTATAGGCCATGCTTCATTGCCCAGAACATCAGAGAAGATATGGATCATATTGGTATTGACACCTCCAGAACCGCTTACAATCAGTTCTACATATACATCCTCATTCTCGATGGTTATGTCTCTTGAAATCTCATCACCCCGATAGGTTCGGGCATGTACGGTGGCTTTACCCTTCATATCCTTCGGTACATACACATTGAAGTTACCATCCTTATCTGTCTGGAGAACTTCTGTCTTAGCCTTTTCCGTCTGCACCCATACCGAAGAGCGGATGCCGTCGCCCCGCTCGTTCATCACCTTGCCATATACGCGAACCAGGTGAGGCAGCGTGATATCCACCTGACGTCTTTCTCCCGGAGAGAGGGCAGGAACCTTTACGGAGACCTTCTGGTCGATGCCGCCATAGTACAGATTCTTCACTGTGATGCTGAAGTCTGTATTGGCAGGAACTTCATGAGAATAATATCCATCTGATTTGGTTACAGTAGAGGCCAGCAACTGTCCGATGCTCAATCTTACACCTGGCAGAACCTTGCCGGTATCATCCTTTACATATCCATAAACGGTGCCCTGCTTTTCAGGATAATCCAGGTTGACCCAGGAGAAATGAGCCACTTCTCCTACATATACATTACCCTGCAATGCGGCACTTCCTTCTTCCTCCCAGAGACCCGTTTTCTCATTGAAGCTCCACAAAGGGATGCTGGCTGGCGGATTTTCACCCATTCCTGCCGGTATCGGGAAAGTGAGCTTTGCCTTGCTGCCATCCTTGAGCTGCAACTTATCGCCATTTTCGGCATACATGTTCAGGTCGGTCATTCCGTAGGAAACCAGTTGGACGCTGGAGTTGTCGGAACGCACAGCGGCGAGATCGCCACCCGGCATCATCTCAGAGAATCGCTCATTGTTAGGATCCAGATACACCATCTCCGACTTCACTTTTCCAGTATAGCCGGCTCCGGTGCCATCCACCTTGTATCCATCCTGCGGCATATCAATCTTCATTTCGCCAGCCTGCAGGGTCTGGTCGGATGAAGAAGAATAGGTCTTGATGCTGGTGAAATCATTGTTCTCCTTCCTACACATCACCACCTCCCAGCTTGCGCCATCGGCAGCATCATCGTCAGCATCCATAGAACGCACCACATCAAAATAGCCCGCCTTGCTGAATCTCACTACCGAGCGGTCGTTCGGGACACTTACTACCTGAATCTGGTCGAATTCAAAGAATCCGTCGGTATTGGTAGTAGCAACAGAAGAGCCGCTCACGATGCTCACGCCCTCGATTGGAGTGCCGCTGGCATCTCTCACGATACCCGAAAGAGCGATGTCTTCCATTCTTCCTTCTACGAGTTCCGGTGGATTAATGCCTCCATCGTCGTCGTCATCATCATCTCCCTCATTCAGCAAATCCTGAATTTTACTGCATGAAGCGAACGTCATCAACATCATCAACAATGCCATGAACACAAAAGTTAAGCTGTGAATTTTCCGTCTCATAAGCCTTACATGTTTATCAGTTAATACAAAATAGAATCTTATTGATTGAACAAATAGAATCTTATTGATTGCAAAGATATATAAAAAAATGTATATTCGCAACCTCCCTTTTCGGGTCATTGTGCCTGTTTGTTATCAAATGCGTTTAAACGTCGTTTTTTCGGGCTTATTCGACAATAAAAAAAACAAACTATACGGTTAAAACGGGCTGAAAGCCCAAAAGCTCTTAGCCCAGGGCATCGCCCTGGGTATAATAGCAATCAATAAGACGCCCCGTCAAGGCAAAAAAATTTTTTTTTTTTTTGTTTGTTTTTTAAAAGTTTTTCCCCTTACGGGGCGACGGGTTAGGGTCCATAATTACCCAGGGCGATGCCCTGGGCTAGGAGCTTCTGCCCTTTCAGGGCGTATTGGGTAATTTCAACCGTGCAGGTCGTATTATTTCTCGGATTTGAGTATTTTAACGCCGATTATTTCTCGGATTTGAGTATTTTCGCTATATTTGCGCCTGTTATTCAAACAGTTACGATTATGACAGAATATATACATAGAAACATAGACTCAGAAGAGAAGAGTTTTATCATTATGATTACTCATCACAAAGAAGTAAATGCTCGCTCCCAATTTGCCTTGCAGTAGCCCCCAACTTATTATCGCTGAGGGCTACTGCCTTTAATTTTGCATCAATATCCATTACCTTATTATTTTTCTGCATCAACATTGACCTAAAATCCGCAACTATCATCCAAT
>NZ_QUCG01000076.1:0-15267 GCF_003473645.1 Prevotella sp. AM23-5
TCAATCACTTATAAAAAATACGTACTTTCGCAATCGAAAACATTAAAAAACTGAATGGCTTATGGCATCAATAGTTTCTATTATTCCCATCGTGTTGCTGTTCATCCTGATGCTCGGCTTCAAGATGGCAGGTCATAAAAGCGCCTTGCTGACGCTCGTAGTTACCGTGTTGCTCGCTCTCTTCGCTGCTTCGCCGCTAGGCATGATTGCCCCGGAACATGCGGAGGACAGCGTTATCGCCCTGACGGGATGGGCGGTGGTGGAAGGCATCCTGAAGGCGGTATTCCCGATTCTCATCATCATCCTGATGGCTATCTACAGCTATAATATCCTCGTGGAAAGCAGACAGATAGAGGTAATCAAGAGGCAGTTTACATCGATTACCGATGATAAGGGACTGCTCGTGCTGCTCCTCGTATGGGGATTCGGCGGACTGCTCGAAGGTATGGCGGGCTTCGGAACGGCGGTGGCGATACCTGCTGCCATCCTCATCGGACTCGGCTTCAAGCCGATGTTCTCGGCTCTGGTATCCTTAATCGGTAATACCGTGGCTACGGGATTTGGTGCCGTGGGTGTACCGGTTACTACGCTCTGTAACGAGGTGGCTGAAAGTGGATCGGCTTCGGCGGCACAGATTTGCGAGACTTCGGCCTTCGCCATCATCCAGCTGGCACCTCTCTTTATCATCCTGCCTTTCATCATCCTGACGCTTACCGATAAGCACAATCTTATCAAGAATCTCATCATCGCTCTCTGGGTGGGAGTGATTTCCGTGGTAGTGCAGTTTGTCTGCGGTTATTATCTTGGTTCGGAGACACCAGCCATCATCGGTTCGCTGGCAGCCATTATTGCCATCATCGCATACGCCAAGGTGTTTGCCAGAAAGAGCAAGGTGCAGGATAAGGAAACCTTTACGCTTGCCGAGAGCCTGAAGGCATGGAGCGTTTACCTCTTTATATTGATATTCATCCTGGTCTCCGGCGCACTCTGTCCTCCGGTCAATGCTTTCCTCAAGAGTCATCTGGTGAGTGCGGTTCATCTGCCTGTGCTCGACAGTACCTTTAAGTTTGGCTGGATTTCCAATGCAGGCTTGATGCTCTTCCTGGGTGCTACGATTGGTGGATTGGTTCAGGGATTGAGCCTCAAGAGATTGATGGTGATTCTTGCCCGTACCACGGTGAATCTGCGAAAGACGGTGGTGACCATCTGTTCGCTGATAGCCCTGGCAAGTGTGATGAACTATTCGGGAATGATTACTTCCATCGCCTCCGGACTGGTGGCTGTGACGGGCGACTTCTATCCTTTGGTAGCGCCGATGATTGGTGCCATCGGAACCTTCGTTACGGGTTCTGATACCTCTTCGAATATCCTCTTTGCCAAGCTTCAGGCTCATGTAGCCAACCAGTTGGGTATGACGGGACAGAGCACTTTCTTTGGTATGGAGGGCGGCCAGGAGAACTGGCTGGTTGCTGCCAATACCACGGGAGCCACGGGTGGCAAGATGATCAGTCCGCAGAGCATCGCCATCGCTACTGCAGCCTGCGATATGGAGGGAAAGGATGGAGAAATTCTCCGCTCGGCAATCCCATACGCCCTGCTGTATATCGTATTGGGCGGATTGATGGTTTATTTCGGTTGCTGATCTTCTTTCTGATCTTCTTTTCTTATATAGCAAAAAAAAACTGTCCTCATTTGTTATCTCAGATGGGGACAGTTTCAGTTTTATAAATCGACATTAAAATATCTGCAAAGCTTCTTCTCCTTTTTTTCAAGAACGCAAGCCCGCTAGGCGTCCCGCCGGATTTGCAATCCGGCGTCAAAAAATGTCCTAACCTATTTAGGCTCTGCGGATTTGCAATCCGCAGCAAAGGAGTGTGCTTTCCCTTTTGTTGGGGGATTACAAATCCCCCGGTTTTAATAGGTCGAACCCTTTTTTACGGCGGATTGCAAATCCGCCGGGACGCCTAGCGGACTTATGACACACCTACTTCTTTTAAGCATGTCTTTTCTCGTAAGCTAGACTGTGGTCGTGCTTGTCGATATCATGTTTGGATTTGCTCTTTACTACGAGCCATACGCCTGAGAATACGAGGATGGCGGCAATCGCCTGCATGCCCTTGAATACGGCGAGACCCACGATGACACTCACGGTGACCGATACCAGCGGCTGCACATAATTATATACACTCACCACGGTAGGGCGCAGGGTCTTCTGACCAATCATCATGCAGATGTAGCCCAGATAAGTACCGAAGAGAACCACGTAGCCCGTTTCCCACCAGGTGCTCATCGGAACATGAGCAAAGTCGATGCTCATCACGTGACTGATGGTGAAAGGCCATATCAGGACCGTTGCCCAGAGGAACATCCACTTGTTGATGGTGAAGAGCGAATACTTAGACAGCAGGTTCTTGAAGAGCGACAGGTAGAGGGCGAAGGAAAGCTGCGCCGACATACAGAGCAGGTCGCCCCAGATGTTTCCCACCTTGGCATTGCCAGCCGTGGCACTTGTCATGATGATGATGACGGCACCAGCGCATCCCATCAGTACGCCGAGCGCCTTCTTCCAGGTGATAGGCTCCTTCAATATCAGGAAGGAGAGAACCATGGCGAAGATAGGCATCGAGGTGGTCATAATGCTGGAATTGCTAGGCGAGGTCATGTTCAGACCGATGGTGTAAGAACACTGGTTGAACACGAGGGCGAAGAGTCCTGCAGCAGCAAACTTGAAGATGTCTTTTACTGGAACATGCTCTTTCTTGGTGAAGAGCGAGGTGAGCCAGAAGAGAATGGCGCCACCCAATACGCGGAAGCTCACCAGGTCGATGCCGTCGATGCCGTGAAGCATGGCATCCTTGCCTACGGGAGCCATCAGTCCCCAGAATGCGCCGGAACAGAAGAGGCACAGGTGGGCGATAAGAGGTCGTTTGTTATCCATTTTTCCTTATTTCTATTTAAAACTTCCTATTTTTGAATAAAATCGGGTGCAAAGGTACAAAAATTCGAGGAATTTTGCTATATTTGCGGTATGTTTTTTAGAAGTTAAAGAAGTTAATAAGTTAAAGAAGTTAAGACAATCGTCTTTTTCTGTTCTTGACTATTAAAGATAGGAGAAGATCTTATGCAGAAATATGCTGATTATATCAAACAGATAGAGATAGAATCTCTCTGGAGCGGTACCAAACATATTCTTTGGAACCTCGACCGCCGTGTCAATATCCTGAGTGGTGTAAACGGCGTGGGCAAGAGTACTATATTGAATAAGGTGGTAAAGGGTCTGGCGGCTGGCGGCGAATTCCCTAGTCACATGATCAAGGGCGTGCATCTGAAGGTGGAGCCGGAGGAGGCGAAGTGGATTAGATATGATGTAATCCGATCGGTAGATAGACCGCTGATGAATGCCGAGATGATCAACAAGATAGACCTCACCCTGGTTACCGAACTCGACTGGCAGCTCTTCCAGCTGCAGCGCAAGTATCTGGATTATCAGGTGAACATCGGCAACCGTATCATCGCCGTGCTTCAGAGCGGCGAACCGGATGCCGCCTTCAAGGCTCAGCAGCTGAGCGAACCGAAGAGGATGTTCCAGGATATAGTAGATGGTCTTTTCAAGGATACCGGCAAGACCATCATCCGTACTGCCAACGAAATCCGCTTCAACCAGATAGGTGAGCAGCTCTCGCCTTATCAGCTCTCGGCTGGTGAGAAGCAGATTCTCGCCATCCTCCTTACCGTGCTGGTGGAGGACAACCAATCTTATGTCCTCTTTATGGATGAGCCGGAAATCAGCCTTCACTTCGAATGGCAGAAGCAGCTCATCGGTCTGGTGCTGAAACTCAATCCGAACATCCAGATCATCATGACCACCCACAGTCCTGCCGTGGTGATGGACGGATGGACAGACCGGGTGACGGATGTGAGCGACATCACAATATAAGTGAAAAAGAAGTATTATGGCTAAACGTTTAACCGATAATATCAATTCCCTCTACTTTGAGGCCGCCAACAAGATGACCTCGAAGAAGGCTCGGCGCAAGATCGTAGCTTACGTCGAGAGCTACGATGATGTCTTCTTCTGGCGTTCGGTGTTGGGGAAGTACGAGGATGACACGCGCTATTTCGAAATCCTGCTTCCTACCCGCAACAACCATCTCGACCGCGGCAAGAAGGCAGCTATCAGCAATATGCTCAAGGGGGTGGGCAAGGATATGATAGCCTGTGTGGATGCCGACTACGATTTTCTGCGGCAGGGTACTACCGAGGCTTCTCAGCTGATGCTGGAGAATTCTTATATCTTCCATACCTACGCTTATGCCATCGAGAATTTCCAGTGTTACGCCAAGGGGTTGCATGAAACCTGCGTGATGGTGACGCTGAACGATACCCATATCTTTGATTTCGAAAGATTCATGGAGGCGTATTCCCGTACGATATGGCCGCTCTTCGTGTGGCATCTTCTCTTCTATATCCGTCATCGCAAGATGTCGATGCATTTTGATATGGCTGAGTTCGACAAGGTCATCGTATTGCCATCGGTCAGAATCCAGGACCCTCAGCAGGCTATCAATTATCTAGCCAAGAAGGTGAGGGCGAAGCTTTTCCAGCTGGAGCGCCGCTTCAAGACGTTCAAGGATGAGCTGCCGGATATGATCCAGTATCTGAATAATCTGGGGGTAAACGAGCATAACACCTATTTATATATACAGGGTCATCATCTTTTCGATCTGGTGGTTTGCCCTTTGGTGCAGACGGTCTGCGATACCCTGCGCAATGTCAGGGAGAATGAAATCCGTGATAGGGCGGTTCATTCCGAACAGGCAAGAACAGAGATGGCATGCTATGAGAACAGTCTGGGCAAGGTGAAAATGATGATGAAGAAGAACACCTTCTATCAGTTCTCTCCGGAATTCCAGAAGATTCAGAGGGACGTGGAGAAGTTTTTGAGTGAAGAGTGAAGAATTGAAAATCGGCGACCGAGAGGAAGCCAACAGAAGAGTGAAGAATTCATGTGCAATGCCTATTGAATTCTTCACTCTTTTGCTATAAGTATTAGCTATCTGCTTTATCTCTGTCATCGGACAATCGTTTCCGCTCTCTTTCAAAGTTTTCTAGGAAGTGAATTTCTACAGGAGAAAGGTCATTCTTTGTTCGTTCTTTGAATTTGTCGTATTCAGTATCAGCCTTTTCCTTTGCCAACTTTGCAGATATCTTACCTGCATGGGTAAGTATGTCTTTTCGAGAGATACGGAGGAAGTCGTCTAGTATGTTAATCCAGTCCTTCATATACATTGGGCGATGCTCTTCTGCCTGCATTTCTGCAAAGTCAAGATAGAGACTCACGATGCGATTCAGCGATTTAATCTCGTCTTGTGTGAGATAATTCTTCGCAATCTCGGCTTCTGGCTTTGTAGGCATAGCACCTGACCAAGTGGTGAGTCCCATGAAATCTTTTTGGGCATCTACACGTTCATAGATGATTTCCGCTGCGGTATGCCCATGTACAGAATAGTGCATTTTGTTTTGTACCGTCTTGAAGAACTTTTGGGTCATTTCCACACGAGGGTCATAGTCGATACTGAGTGCATAGATTTCCAGAACTTTGCGATAGAATACCTTTTCACTAGAACGGATGTCCCTAATTCTTGCTAGAAGTTCATCGAAATAGTTGCCGCCGCCTGCACGTTTCAATAAGTCGTCGTTTAAGGCAAACCCCTTCACGATATAGTCCTTTAGCACCTTGGTTGCCCAAATTCGGAATTGTACACCGCGATAAGAATGAACACGATAGCCTACGCTGATAATCATGTCGAGGTTGTAATATGATACAAGATGTTTTTGTGTCTTACCTTCTATAGCTCCATGTTTTGTGGTAGTTGCAAATTTTGCAACTACCATATTTTCATCTAACTCTCCCTCCTCCAACACATTCTTAATATGTCTGGAAATGGTGGATTTGTTGCGTTGGAAAAGCTCTGCCATTTGGTCGAGTGACAACCAAACGGTATCGTCTTGCAACTTTACCTCTATCTTTGATTCTCCATCGGGAGTTTGATATAATAGAAATTGTCCTTTGTCCATGTTCGTTTCTCCTTTATTATTCAAAGTTGAGTTTTGGCAGAGATTCAATAGTTTAATAAAAAGGTTCGCAAGGCAATAAAACTTGCGAGCCTTTTTATTTCTTTTCATTTTTATACGTATGTCTCCAGGAACTTCAAGGTTCCTTCTACCTTCAATGTCTGGGTAGAGGCAGGAACTACGATGCTCTCGCCGCCCTGGAGCGTAATCTCGTTACCCTCGTTGTCGGTAATCTTAGCCTCACCCTTCAAGCCAATCAGAATCACGAAGCTGTCCAACTCTGAATAATCCAGGGTCATTGGCTCATCGAGATCATAAACGGCTGTGGTGAAGTAAGGGCACTGCACCATGCTAACACCCTGGTTCTTGGCAGGCGTGTAGTTCTGGCGATAGTCTGGCAATACGGTGTAGTCGATGCACTCGGCAGCCTCCTTGGTGTGGAGCTGGCGATAGTTGCCATCCTTGTCCTTGCGCTTGAAGTCGTAGATACGATAGGTTACATCGCTGGTCTGCTGAATCTCGGCAACGAAACAGCCTGTTCCGATGGCGTGAATTCTGCCGGCTGGGATAAAGAAGCAGTCGTCCTCCTTCACGTTATACTGAGCCAGGGCATCGGTGATGGTATCATTCTCCACCATCTCCTTGTACTGCTCAGGAGTAATCTGCATCTTCAAGCCATTGTAAAGCTTGGCATCCGGCTCGCTTGGCAGCGCATACCACATCTCGGTCTTGCCGCGCTCCTTACCCTGCTTCTTGGCAATTTCGTCATTAGGATGTACCTGGATAGAAAGGTCGGTATTGGCATCGATAAACTTGATGAGCAGTGGGAACTCGTTTCCGAAACGCTTATAGTTATCTGTACCGAGGAAATTCTCCTTCAATTCTGCAACAACCTCATTGAGCTTCTTGCCCTTCATCTCGCCGTCGGCTACGATGCTCTCGTTGCCAGGAACACCAGAGATTTCCCAACTCTCGCCAACTTTCTCCTGCTTGATGTCAAGATGCTTGAAGGCGATGATCTTGTTTCCACCCCAGATGGTGGACTTCAATAGCGGTTCAAATTTTAATGGTTTCATAACTTTATTGAATTAGTTGATAAAATGTATTATTGTCTAGGATTTCCTATACCAGCCTCCTGCGAAACTAGTTTTCTCTCCAGAAGGCAGGTGTGAAGATTACCAGTACGCTGAATATCTCCAGACGTCCGATGAGCATCATCAGCGAGCAGAACCATTTTGCCACATCCGGCAGTTCGCTCCACGACATCGTCGGACCAATCTCCGTACCCAGCGTAGGACCTACGTTGCCCACACAGCTCAGGGTGATGGTGATGGCATTGGTGTTGTCGATGCCCATGGCTATCATGGTGAAGGAGATGACCAGGCAGATGATGAGATACGTGGTGAGGAAGGCGAGTAGTGTAACCCGCTTCTGCATTGGCACGTTCACACCGTCAATCTTCAGGGGCAGTACCGCATTAGGATGCAGAATCTGGCGGAATTCATTCTTCACCATTCTTACCAGCATCACGGCGCGGATACATTTTAAACCTCCACTCGTACTGCCCGAGCAGGCTCCGAAGAACATGCAGGCTGCCAATATCACCCAGGTGACATGAGGCCAGAGGGCTGCATCGTCATTAAACAAGCCTGTGGTGGTGATGAATGAAACCACCTGGAAGACGGCGCTGCGGAAGGCATGCTCCATATCGTAGTTGCGCATCGCCATCAGCTCTACCATGATGAAAGCCGTAAAGGCGGTGACGAGGAACATATAGAACTTGAACTCCGAGTTCTTGAACAGATCCTTGATCTTAAACTTGATGACTGCCGCATAGAGTAGGGTGAAGTTCACTCCCGAGAGGAAGCAGAAGAATGCACAGATGTATTCCAGCGCCGGCGAATGGAAGAACTCGGTACTGCTGTTATGGGTGGAGAAACCACCCGTAGCCGTAGTGGTCATCGCATAGTTGAAACTGTCGAAGAGATTCATTCCTGCCACATAGTAGGATACGATGCAGGCGATGGTGAGCATCAGATAGATGCTCCAGATCCATTTTGCCGAAGTGGAGAGTCGGGGATGCAGCTTGGTCTTGATTGGACCCGTAGCCTCGGCGGCAAACACCTTGGTCTGTCCTCCTACAAGTGATGGCAACAGGGCGATGGTGAAGAACACGATTCCCAAACCGCCTATCCACTGGGTGAGCGATCGCCAGAACAGCAATCCGTGCGGGAAGCACTCCACATCATCCAGGATAGTGGCTCCCGTGGTGGTGAATCCCGACATCGTCTCGAAGTAGGCATCCGTAAAGTTATTGATGTAACCGCTGACCATGAAGGGCAGGGTGCCGAAGAGACTGAAGATGATCCATGAGAGCGATACCACGAGGTAGGCATCACGGCGCGACATCGAATTGTCTGCTCCATGTCCCCTCCATTTCAGGATGAGTCCGCCGCCGATGGTGGTCAGTGTAGCTACCACGAAAGCGAAGATGTCGTCCTGCTGGTAGTAGTATGCCACCAGCAGACTGACGAAGAGCAGGAATGCCTCGATGAAAAGCAACTGTCCCAGTATCTTGTATATCAACTTGCTGTTTATCATTCCCTCTTGTCTTTATACCTTATTATATATATCATATCTGTCTATATCTTATTATATATATAGAATATACCTTATTATATATAGAGACTAAATGAAATATTTCTCAATTTTCTTCATATTGATGTTGTGGCAGAATACCATTACCGAGTCGCCCGCTTCTATCTGGGTGTTACCCGAAACCAGCATTCCTTCGCCGTTTCTCACCAGACCACCGATGGTAACACCGATAGGCATTCCCAGGTCTTTTACCGGTTTTTGGGTAACCTTGGAATCTTCCTTGGCGATGAATTCAGCTACATCGGCGTTGGCGCTCATCAGGAACCTGACGTTCATCACGTCGGCATCGAGCATCATCTGATAGATGTAGCTGGCAGCAATCATCTTCTTGTTGATGATGGTACCGATATCCAGACTTTCTGCCATGCTCACGTAATCCACGTTTTCTACGGCAGCCACGGTCTTGCGCACACCCATTCTCTTGGCGGTGAGGCAGGCGAGGATATTGGTTTCCGCATTTCCCGTCAGCGCCACGAAAGCCTGGGTGCTTCTGATTCCTTCCTCAGTGAGGAGAGGGATGTCGCGGCCATCGCCGTGGATGATAAGGATATGATTGTCGTCGAGGATATCGTTGAGATATTCGCAGCGATTCTCATCCTTCTCGATAATCTTGCACTCCATGTATTCCGGCATCTTCTTCACGGCTCTTACGGCAGTGCGTCCGCCACCCATCACCATCACGTTCTTCACATCCACATAATGCTCCTTTCCCACAATCTTGCGGATGTAGGGAATGTAGTTGCGGGTGGTCATGAAGTAGGCGAGGTCGTAGAGCTTCAGCTCATCGTTACCACCCGGGATGATGGTTTCGCTGCCTCGCTTGATGGCTACCACGTGGTAAGGGTCGTTGGGACCGCTGATGTTCTTGAGCGGCTCGTTGAGGATTTCGCATCCCTCACGCAGCTTGATGCCGAGCATCACGAGGGCGCCGTCGTGCACATCCCAGCGCTGGCGCACCCAACTCATCTTGAGTCCGTTGTTGATATCTACGGCAGCGAGCATCTCCGGATAGATGAGCTTGCTGATACCGAGTTCCTTGAAGAATTCCTGTGCCTGCGGTTCCATGTATTCCGGATTGTCCACACGTGCCACGGTGCGCTTGGCACCGAGATTCTTGGCAAGGATGCTGGAGGTGATATTGGTACTCTCCACCGGGGTGACCGCGATGAAGAGATCCGTATCCTCAACACCGGCATCCCTCAGGGTCTGCAGACTGGTAGGCTTTCCTATCATGGTGAGCAGATCGCAGTCGGAGCCGATGCTTGCCAGGCGCTCTTCGCTTTCATCGATGAGTGTAATCTCCTCCTGGCTGCGCGACAGGAGTCGCGCCAGGTGGGTACCGATGGCATAGGCGCCAGCTATGATGATTTTCATATTGATGAATATTTAAATTTCGATGCTCTATTTTCCGATAATGGCATTCTTGATGCTCTCATGGTCGAGATGTACAATCTCGCGCAGCTGTTCTACGGTGCCATGCTCCACAAAGTCGTCTGGCAATCCCAGGCGGGTTATCTGTGGCTGATAGCCGTGGTCGCTCATCCATTCGAGAACGGCAGCTCCCATTCCGCCTATTCTTGCACCATCTTCTATGGTCACGATGCGCTTGAACTTCTTGCCCACCTCGGTGAGGATGTTTTCATCCAGCGGCTTCACGAATCGCATATCGTAGTGAGCAACGCTCATCTTCGTTTCCTTCTCTACCTCTTCGATGGCGTGGATGGCATCGTTTCCGATAGGGCCGAGGGTGAGCACGGCTACATCTTCTCCGTCTTTCAGCTTTCTGCCGGTACCGGTCTTGATTTCCTCCATCTTGTTGCGCCAATCTACAAGCACACCGCAGCCACGAGGATAACGGATCACGTAGCTTCCGTGGTCTGGCAGCTGGGCTGAATACATCAGGTTGCGCAGTTCGTGCTCATCCATCGGCGAAGCGATGGTGAGATGCGGGATAGGGCGCAGGGCTGCCAGGTCGAAGGCGCCATGATGGGTAGGACCATCTTCTCCTACCAGTCCGGCACGGTCGAGGCAGAGCACTACCGGCAGATTGAGGAGTGCCATGTCGTGGATGATATTGTCGTAGGCACGCTGTGCAAACGAACTGTAGATGTTGCAGAAAGGAATCAGACCATCCTTTGCCATACCCCCCGAGAAGGTGACAGCGTGGCCCTCGGCGATACCTACGTCGAAGGTGCGGTTTGGCATCGCCTTCATCATGATGTTCATAGAGCATCCTGTAGGCATGGCTGGCGTCACACCTACGATCTTTGGGTTCTGCTCGGCAAGTTCCAGCAGGGTCTTTCCGAAGACATCCTGGAACTTAGGAGGCTTGTTGCTGTTGTCGGCAATGATTCTCTCGCCGGTTTCCGGGTCAAACTTACCTGGTGCATGCCAGATGGTAGCACACTTCTCGGCTGGTTCGTATCCCTTGCCCTTGGTGGTGTGCAGGTGGAGCAGCTTAGGGCCTTTCATGCTTCTGAGCTGCTTCAGGATTCTTACCACTTCCTTTACATCATGACCGTCGAATGGTCCGAAGTATCGGATGTTCATTCCTTCGAAGATATTCTGCTGATGGCTTAATACCGACTTGAAGGCATTGTTCAGCCGGATGATGCCGTTCTTGCGGTTATCATTGAGAATACCCTTGGAGTGGAGCCACTGCGAAGCCTTGAAGCGAATCTTGTTGTAGGTCTCGTTGGTGTCGAGCTGGAGGAGATACTTCTCCATGCCACCCACGGCACGGTCGATGCTCATATCATTATCGTTGAGGATGATGAGCATATCGTTTGGAGTACTTGATACATTGTTGAGTCCTTCGAAAGCTAAACCACCGCTCATCGCACCATCGCCGATAACGGCTACTACGTGGCGGTCTTTGTTGCCTGTTTCGCGTGCTGCCACCGCCATACCCAGAGCTGCCGAGATAGAGTTGCTGGCATGTCCGCAGGTGAAGGTGTCGTATTCACTTTCAAGCGGTGTTGGGAATGGACGGATGCCATGGAGCTTTCTGTTGGTGCAGAATGCCTCACGTCTTCCGGTCAGAATCTTATGTCCGTATGCCTGATGGCCTACATCCCAGACGATGCGGTCTTCAGGAGTATTGTACACGTAGTGTAAAGCTACGGTGATTTCCACAACACCCAGAGAGGAAGCAAAATGGCCAGGGTTTACAGCCACTTCGTCGATGATGTCTTCTCTCAATTCTTTGCATACCTCTGGCAACTGATTAATGCTCAGTTTGCGCAAATCATTAGGATATTTGATATTGCTTAACAGACTAAACTTACTTTTGTCCATAATTTAATAATTTTATAAGTGCAAAGGTAATGCTTTTTTTCATAAAATAACATTTTTATGGGGAGAATTTCGCTTTTTTCGATAATTCTTTGTATTTTTGCAAAAAAATAAGAAGGAATCAGCAAAAGGAGGGGAACCTTTCGTTCTCCCCGGTTGCGCTTTTCCAGTAAATAAGTAACTAAACATAAAGATTAAATAAATGAAAAAGAACCTATTCTTTGTGGGAGCCTTGATGATGGCTTCCCTCTCGATGATGGCGCAGACCAAGAATGGCGGCATCAATCAGACTATGCTCCAGCAGATGGAGAAAAGCCAGACTGGCGGTGTGACCAACAAGGCTTTGTTTAACGCTATCGCTGGCAACAACATCGATGATCTCGTGAAGAATCATGCCAATGAGGCTCCGGTAGATACTCATTTCAGTATCGAGACTCCTTCTCAGAGCATCCATAACCAGAAGAGTTCCGGCCGCTGCTGGATGTTCAGCGGCTTCAATGTACTCCGTTCCAACTTTGCTGTCAACGACAAGCAGGGTAGAGTAGTAGAGTTCTCTCAGGACTATCTTTTCTTCTACGACCAGCTGGAGAAGGCTAACCTGATGCTCCAGGGTGTCATCGACCTCGGCAAGAAGAGCCTGGAGGATCCTCAGGTGCAGTTCTTCTTCAAGAATCCGCTCAATGACGGTGGTACTTTCTGCGGTGTTGCCGACCTGGCTAGCAAGTACGGTCTCGTACCAATGAGCGCTCAGCCAGAGACTTATTCCAGCAACAATACTTCCAAGATGAGCCGTCTCATCAGCAGCAAGCTCCGCGAGTATGGTCTCGAGCTCCGCAAGATGGTAGCCCATGGCAAGAAACCTGCTGCTATCCAGGCTCGTAAGACCGAGATGCTTGCCCAGGTTTATCACATGCTCAGCCTTACTCTGGGTGAGCCGGTGAAGGAGTTTACCTATGCATTCCGCGACAAGGACGGCAAGCAGGTAGGCGAGGCTAAGAAATATACTCCTAAGAGTTTCTATGAGGAGACTGTTGGCAAGGACCTCAACGGTACCTTCCTGATGGTGATGAACGACCCACGTCGTCCTTATCACAAGACATACGAGGTAGAGTACGACCGCCATACCTATGATGGTCATAACTGGAAGTACCTGAACCTGCCTGTGGAGGAGATTGCTCAGCTCGCCATCGCTTCCCTGAAGGATGGTCATAAGATGTATTCCAGCTACGATGTGGGCAAGCAGCTCGACAGAAAGCGTGGCTATCTGGCACTCGACAACTTCGATTATGCCAGCCTCTTCAACACTTCATTCCCAATGAACAAGGCTGACCGCATCGCTACTTTCGAGAGCGGTTCTACCCATGCCATGACTCTGACTGCGGTAGATCTCGATGCTGCCGGCAAGCCTGTGAAGTGGAAGGTGGAGAACAGCTGGGGTGCTGACAATGGTTTTGGCGGATGCTTCATCATGACCAACGATTGGTTCAACGAGTACATGTTCCGCCTGGTAGTAAACAAGAAGTATGCTTCTGAGCAGCTTCTGAAGGAATTCGACCA
Source organism: Prevotella sp. AM23-5 (assembly GCF_003473645.1). Lineage (NCBI taxonomy): Bacteria > Pseudomonadati > Bacteroidota > Bacteroidia > Bacteroidales > Prevotellaceae > Prevotella > Prevotella sp. AM23-5. The sequence continues at coordinate 13,585 of NZ_QUCG01000076.1, forward strand.
GAAGCCAACCATGTTGACTCCTGACGATCCTTTGTTCCAGTTGGAGGATTAATACCTATCTTATTATGTTAGAGAAAAATAAGCGGGAGCGCATCATTGCGCTCGTCAACAAGGAAGTTGTGCCTGCCATCGGATGTACCGAACCGATGGCTGTGGCTCTCTGTACAGCTAAGGCTGCTACCACTCTGGGTAAGCGTCCGGAGCGCATCGAGGTACGCTTGAGTCCCAATATGCTCAAGAATGCGATGGGTGTGGGTATTCCAGGAACCGGTATGATCGGTCTGCCTATCGCAGTTTCGCTCGGCGCCCTCATCGGAAAGCCAGAGTATGAACTCGAGGTTCTCAAGGATCTTACTCCTGATACCCTGGAGCTGGGCAAACAGTATATCCAGAATGCTGACATCAACATCAAACTGAAGCAGGGCGATGTAGATAAACTCTATATCGAGGTTATCTGCTATGCCGGCACCGGCAGGGCTACAGCTATCATTGCCGGTTCTCATACCAACTTTGTGTATGTAGAGCGCAATGGTGAGGTGGTTTTCGACAAGCGTGGTGGAGCTGCGGCTGATGTGGAGGATGACGATATCCAGTTGAATCTCCGCTTGGTTTACGAATTCGCAACCACCGCTCCGCTCGATGAGATTCGCTTCATCCTCAAGACCAAGGAATATAATATGAAGGCTGCCGAGGAATCTATCAAGGGCAACTATGGCCACTGTCTGGGTAAGACGATGGACCGTCCTTTGAGCCGTGGTATCTTCGGCAACAACATTTTCTCGCATATCCTCTCACGCACCGCTTCTGCCTGTGATGCCCGAATGGGTGGAGCCATGATTCCGGTGATGAGTAACAGTGGCAGTGGCAACCAGGGTATCTGTGCCACCAATCCGGTGGTGGTTTATGCCTTGGAAAACGAGAATACCGAGGAAGAGCTGATCCGTGCCTTGATGCTCAGTCACTTAACGGCCATCTATATCAAGCAGAGCCTGGGTAAGCTCTCAGCTCTCTGCGGTTGCGTGGTAGCCAGTACGGGTAGCAGTTGCGGTATCACCTATCTGATGGGTGGTGATTTTACCCATATCTGCAACTCAGTCAAGAATATGGTGGCAAACCTTACCGGTATGATCTGCGACGGTGCCAAGCCAAGCTGCGCCCTGAAGATTTCATCGGGTGTGAGTACAGCCTTGCTTTCTGCTCTTCTTTCCATGGAGGGTAAGTGCGTAACTTCTGCCGAGGGTATCGTGGATGATGATGTGGATAAGTGTATCCACAACCTCACCTCTATCGGTGCCGATGCGATGAAGACCACCGATGATATGGTGCTTGATATCATGACGCATAAATAATTAGGTATCATGACGCATAAATAAATAGAAGTGTAGATTTTACGTTATTTATAAATGGAAGACCATAAAGGCTCGCAAGAATCTCTCTTGTGAGCCTTTTTTTGGAATGTTTTTCTACTTTTTGCTTAAAAAGTCTTAAAATAATGAATTTTGTTTCATTAAAAACCAGTTCGTATTAAAATTTAATATATCTTTGCAGCGGCTAACTTAAATTAATAAGGATTAAATAACATTGGCTAACTTCAATAAGTAAGCCGAATAACATCGGCTGAATTAAATGATTGGACCAAATAACATTTTTTAAACTACCTTAATTCCGCAACACTATAATTTA
>NZ_QUCG01000077.1:0-8938 GCF_003473645.1 Prevotella sp. AM23-5
GAGCTTCTGCCCTTTCAGGGCGTATGGATTTCAGCGGAATTAATGCTTTTATCTTGTTTTTCTCTATTTGTGCTATTTTGAAATAAATAATACTGTTTGTACTTTCAAAATGAAAGTTTAAACGTATTAATACGTGCTGATATGTAATTACTCTCCTTTTCTTAAGACAAAAGGTAATGAAAATCTTTTGTATATTGACAAAAAGTAGTAATTTTGCAGCCGAAACATAACAAAATGTTATTTGTTTTAGGTAAAAAGAGATAAAAATAACCGTAAAAGAAAGGAAAAGATATTATGTGTGGAATCGTATCTATCTTCAATATTCAGGAGCAAACTCCTGAATTGCGACAGCAAGCGCTTCGTATGAGTCAGAAGATCCGCCATCGCGGACCAGACTGGAGCGGAATCTACTGTGGTGGTTCTGCTATCCTGGCACATGAGCGTCTGAGCATTGTTGACCCGGAAAGTGGTCGCCAACCTTTGTTTGCACCAGACAAAAAACAGGTGCTTGCCGTAAACGGTGAGATTTATAATCATCAGAATATCCGTGCCCGTTTTGCTGGCAAATACCAGTATCAGACCGGTTCCGACTGCGAGGTGATTCTTTCTCTCTATCGTGAGATGCGAGCAGATTCCGACTTTGATACCTTAATATATAAAGGTGAGGATGCGCTTCACGCCCGTATCTCCAAGATGCTTGAAGAGCTGAACGGCATCTTTGCCTTCGCCCTTTACGATGCTGAGCGTGATGAGTTCCTCATTGCCCGCGACCCTATCGGCGTAATTCCTCTTTATATTGGTTATGATAAGGATGGAAAAGTGCTGGTAGCGAGCGAGTTGAAGGCGCTGGAAGGTCAGTGCGACCACTACGAGCCATTCCTCCCGGGCCATTATTACTATAGCAAGAACCCTGGCATGAAGCGCTATTATACCCGTGATTGGTTTGAATACGCTGCCATGCAGAAGAAATATCAGATAGATGATACTCAGAAGGCTGAAGCCCAGCTGAAGGATGCGGAACCTCAGGAAGAGGCTGCCGTGAAGGAGATTCACGATGCCCTGGAGGATTCTGTAAAGCGCCAGCTGATGAGCGATGTTCCTTACGGTGTTCTCCTCAGTGGTGGTCTCGATTCTTCCGTCATTTCTGCCGTAGCTGAAAAATTCTCTTCTACCCGTGTTGAGAATGGGGGCGAAACCAAGGCCTACTGGCCACGATTGCACTCCTTTGCCGTAGGTTTGAAGGGTGCGCCTGATTTGGCAAAGGCACGATTGGTAGCCGAGCACATCGGAACCGTGCATCACGAGATCAACTACACCATCCAGGAAGGTCTGGATGCCATCCGTGATGTCATCTATTTCATCGAGACCTACGATGTTACCACCGTTCGTGCTTCTACCCCGATGTATCTCCTGGCGAGAGTCATCCGAAGCATGGGTATCAAGATGGTACTTTCCGGTGAGGGTGCCGACGAGGTGTTCGGAGGTTATCTCTACTTCCACAAGGCACCGGATGCCAAGGCTTTCCATGAGGAAACCGTGCGCAAGCTCGGCAAACTCTATCTCTACGATTGCCTGAGAGCCAACAAGAGTCTGGCTGCATGGGGCATCGAGGGCCGTGTGCCTTTCCTCGACAAGGAGTTCCTGGATGTAGCGATGGGTATGAACCCGGTTTTGAAGATGTGTCCGGATAAGACCATCGAGAAAAAGGTGGTTCGTGAGGCATTTGCCGATCTGCTTCCGGAAGAAGTGGCATGGCGCCAGAAGGAGCAGTTCTCCGATGGAGTGGGCTATTCATGGATAGACACCCTGAAGCAGATTACCGCATCAGCCGTCAGCGACGAACAGATGGCGCATGCTGCCGAGCGATTCCCTGTCAATCCTCCACAGAACAAGGAGGAGTATTATTATCGCTCTATCTTCGCCGAGCATTTCCCAAGCGACAGTGCTGCCAAGAGTGTGCCTAGCGTGCCAAGCGTAGCCTGCTCTACAGCCGAAGCCCTTGCCTGGGATGCTTCTTTCAAGAACCAGAACGATCCTAGCGGTAGAGCCGTAGCGGGAGTTCATGAGCAGGCGTATAAATAGTCAATTTAAGTTTCGCAAGTAGGCTCCACACGCCCTGAAAGGACAGATGGGAAGACCCCACACGCCCTGAAAGGGCAGAAGCTCCTAGCCCAGGGCAACGCCCTGGGTATAAAAGTAATCAGCAAGGCGCCCTGAAAGGGCAAAAGCTTTGTATATTGCTTGGTACTTGAAAGCTTTTGCCCTTTCAGGGCGTGTGGGGAAGTCACATGCGAAAGTTTAGTAGACAGCATGAAATAATGATATATTAATAGTTAGAAATAACCGATATAAAACGAACAAGAAATGGAAAAAGGATTGTACAGTTCTGCCTATGAACACGATGCGTGTGGCGTAGGTATGGTGGTGAATATCCACGGTAACAAGAGTCATGAGCTGGTCGATAACGCCTTGAAGGTCCTCGAGAATATGCGCCATCGTGGTGCTGAGGGTGCCGATAACAAGACGGGCGATGGTGCCGGTATCATGCTCCAGATTCCACATGAGTTTATTCTTCTTCAGGGTATCCCTGTACCGGAAAAGGGAAAATATGGTACAGGTCTTGTCTTCTTGCCTAAGGATGAGAAGAAACAGCAGGATATCCTCTCTATTATGATTGAAGAGATTGAACGTGAGGGACTTCAGTTGATGCATCTCCGCAATGTGCCTACCAATCCAGACTGTCTGGGTGAGGCTGCATTGAGTAATGAACCTGCCATCAAACAGGTGTTCATTACAGGTGTGACAGATGATAAGGTGCCTGTCTTCGAGCGCATCCTCTATCTCATCCGCAAGCGCATCGAGAAACGTGTCAGCTATCCTGATTTCTATATCTGTTCGTTGTCTAATTCGAACATCGTATATAAGGGTATGTTGAGCAGCCTTCAGCTGCGTCAGTACTATCCTGACTTGACTAATAATTATTTTACAAGCGGTCTGGCTCTGGTTCACTCCCGCTTCTCTACCAACACCTTCCCTACATGGAGTCTGGCTCAGCCATTCCGTCTCCTTGCCCACAATGGTGAGATCAACACCATCCGTGGCAACCGTGCCTGGATGAAGGCTCGTGAGAGTGTGTTGAGCAGTGAGGCTCTGGGCGATATCCGTGAGATTTCTCCTATCGTCCAGCCTGATATGAGTGACTCAGCAAGTCTCGACAATGTATTCGAGTTCTTCGTGATGAGCGGTCTGTCATTGCCTCACGCCATGGCTGTGATGGTGCCAGAGAGCTTCAACGACAAGAACCCTATCTCTGAGGATCTGAAGGCTTTCTATGAGTATCACTCTATCCTGATGGAGCCATGGGATGGTCCTGCCGCCCTGCTCTTCAGCGATGGCCGCTATGCCGGTGGTATGCTCGATAGAAACGGTCTGCGCCCTGCACGCTACACCATCACCAAGAACGATATGATGGTTGTGGCTTCTGAGGTGGGTGTGATGGATTTCGACCCAACCGAGATTGCCGAGAAGGGACGCTTGCAGCCGGGTAAGATTCTCCTGATTGATACACAGGAAGGCAAGATCTATTATGATGGCGAAATCAAGGAGCGCCTGGCTGAGGCTCATCCTTACCGCCAGTGGCTGAACACCAACCGTATTGAACTGGAAAAGTTGCGCAGCGGACGAAAGGTGGAAAACGCTGTGGAAAACCTCACTCGCAAGGAATTGGAGTTTGGATTTGGCGAGGAAGACATCGACGGTACCATCATTCCGATGGCTACCAAGGGTCAGGAGCCTACTGCATCCATGGGTAATGATACCCCTCTTGCCGTGCTTTCCGACCAGCCACAGATCTTCTTCAACTACTTCCGTCAGCAGTTTGCTCAGGTTACCAACCCTGCTATCGACTCCATCCGTGAGAACCTTGTGATGAGTCTTACCGAGTATATCGGTAGAGTAGGTTCCGGCATTCTGAACCCGGACGAGAGCAACTGCAAGATGGTTCGCCTGCCACATCCTATCCTGACCAATACCCAGCTGGATATCCTTCAGAATATCCGCTACAAGGGATTCAATACCGTAAAACTCCACATGCTCTTCGAAACCGCCAAGGGCGAAGAAGGATTGCATGAGGCTCTGGATGAACTCTGCAAGCAGGCTGCCCAGAGCGTGGATGATGGTTACAACTACATCATCTTGAGCGACCGTGGCGTGGATGAGACCCATGCCGCCATCCCATCATTGCTCGCCGTAAGCGCCGTACATCATTATCTGATTGATGCCGGCAAGCGTGTACAGACAGCCCTCATCGTTGAGAGCGGTGAGATTCGTGAGGTAATGCACGCAGCCCTGTTGCTGGGTTACGGTGCATCAGCCCTCTGTCCATACTTGACATACGCCATCCTCGACGACCTGGTCAAGAAGGGAAAGATTCAGGAGGATTACCATACAGCCGAGCAGAACTACATCAAGGCTGTGAAGAAGGGCTTGTTCAAGATTATGGCAAAGATGGGTATCTCTACCATCCGAAGCTATCGTGGAGCCAAGATTTTCGAGAGCATCGGTTTGAGCGAGAGCCTCCTGAAGAGCTACTTCGGAACAGAGGTGAGCACCATCGGCGGTATCGGACTCGAGACTATCGCCCGTGATGCCATCCGCCTGCACGACAAGGCATTCGAGACCAAGAAGCTCGACTTCCTGCCAAGTATGGGACAGTTCCACTATCGCAAGGACGGTATCAAGCACGCTTGGAACCCAGAGACCATCGCTACCCTGCAGCTCGCAACCCGCAAGGGCGATTACGATCTCTTCAAGAAATATACACATCTCGTTGACGATAAGCAGGAGCCTATCTTCATCCGCGACTTCTTCAGCTTCCGCAAGAACCCTATCTCTATCGATAAGGTGGAGCCGGTAGAGGAAATCGTCAAGCACTTCGTTACCGGTGCGATGAGTTTCGGTGCCCTCTCCAAGGAGGCTCACGAGGCAATGGCACTCGCCATGAACGCCCTCGGTGCTCGAAGCAATACCGGTGAAGGTGGTGAAGATAACGAGCGATTCCATTCTACACAGGATGGCATCAGCCTCTCCAGCAAGACCAAGCAGGTGGCTTCCGGTCGATTCGGTGTGACAACAGAATATTTGGTAAATGCAGAGGAAATCCAGATCAAGGTGGCACAGGGTGCTAAACCGGGTGAGGGTGGTCAGTTGCCTGGCTTCAAGGTCAACGAGGTCATCGCCAAGACCCGTCACTCTATCCCTGGCATCAGTCTGATTTCTCCTCCACCTCATCACGATATCTACAGTATCGAGGATTTGGCTCAGCTCATCTTCGACCTCAAGAATGTGAACCCTAAGGCGGCTATCTCTGTCAAATTGGTGGCTGAGAGTGGTGTGGGTACTATCGCTGCCGGTGTGGCTAAGGCGAAGGCTGACCTCATCGTCATCTCCGGTGCCGAGGGTGGTACAGGTGCCAGCCCTGCATCTAGTATGCGTTTCGCAGGTATCTCTCCTGAAATCGGACTTTCTGAAACCCAGCAGACTTTGGTGAAGAACGGTCTTCGCGGACAGGTTCGCCTGCAGGTAGATGGTCAGTTGAAGAGCGGTCGCGACATCATCCTGATGGCTTTGCTCGGTGCAGAGGAATTCAGTTTCGGTACTGCCGCCCTCATCGTCTTGGGTTGTGTCATGATGCGTAAGTGTAACCTGAATACCTGTCCTATGGGTGTTGCCACACAGGATCCTAAGCTCCGTGCGCACTTCCGTGGCAGCTACAAGTACCTCATCAACTACTTCCGCTTCCTCGCCGAGGAGGTTCGTGAGTATCTGGCTGAGATGGGTTACACCTCATTGAACGATATCATCGGTCATACCGAGCTCATCGTCCGCAAGAAGGATGAGGAGATTGTTCCTGTCGAGGGTGCTGATGCCGTAGAGCCAGAGGTGGCTGAGAGCATCAAGGAGAAGGCCGACTTGCTCGATTTCTCCCGTCTCTTGCATCGTGAGACAGGTCATTGCTCGCTCTATCATACTACCGAGCAGATTCATGATCTCGATAATGTACTCGACCAGCAGTTGATTCGTGGTGCACAGCGTGCCATCGAGAACCAGGAAGAGGTGAACCTCGACTTCGCCATCAAGAATACCGACCGTGCTGCCGGTGTGATGCTGAGCGGTATGATTGCCGGGAAATATGGCGAGGCAGGTCTTCCAGACAAGACCGTGAACGTGAAGTTCAAGGGTTCTGCAGGTCAGAGCTTCGGTGCCTTCCTGGTCAAGGGAGTGGATTTCAAGCTCGAGGGTGAGACCAATGACTATTTCGCAAAGGGACTTTCAGGAGGTCGTATTTCCATCCTTCCTCCTATCCGCAGCAACTTCTCTGCCGAGGATAACATCATCGCCGGTAACACCGGTCTGTATGGTGCCACAAGCGGTGAGTTGTATATCAATGGTAAGGTAGGCGAGCGCTTCGGTGTTCGTAACTCCGGTGCCATCGCCGTGATTGAGGGTGCTGGCGACCACTGCTGCGAGTATATGACGGGCGGTAGAGTCGTAGTGCTCGGTGAAACCGGCCGTAACTTCGCCGCTGGTATGAGTGGTGGTGTTGCCTATGTATGGGATAAGAACCACAACTTCGATTACTTCTGTAACATGGATATGGTGGAGATCAACCTCGTGGAGGACAGCACCTATCGCAAGGAGTTGCACGAGCTGATCCGTCAGCATTATCTCTACACCGGCAGTAAACTCGCCCGTACCATGCTCGATGACTGGAACCACTACGTAGAGGATTTCATCCAGGTAGTGCCAATCGAGTACAAGCGAGTTCTCCAGGAGGAGCAGGTAAAGAAGTTGCAGCAGAAGATTGCGGATATGCAGCGCGATTACTAATTTTAAAATTAGAAAAAAGATGGGAAATCCAAAAGCATTTTTGACTATACCTCGCAAGGAAGCAGGTTATAGACCAATTCACGATAGAATCCTCGACTTTGGCGAGGTAGAACAAACATTGAATAGCAACGACCGCCGTCAGCAGGCGAGCCGTTGTATGGACTGCGGTGTGCCTTTCTGCCACTGGGCTTGTCCGCTGGGCAACAAGGCACCGGAGTGGAACGATGCCCTCTACAAGGGCGACTGGGAGCTGGCTTACCGACTCCTCAATTCCACCAACGACTTCCCGGAGTTCACAGGACGTATCTGTCCTGCACTCTGCGAGAAGGCTTGTGTCCTCAATTTGATGGACCACGAACCAACCACCAACCGTGAGGATGAGTGCGCCATCGTGGAGCACGCCTTCCAAGAGGATTATGTGCATGTAGAGTTGCCTGAGCGCAATGGCAAGACAGTGGCTGTCATCGGTGCCGGACCTGCCGGATTGGTAGCTGCCAACCAGCTGAATCATAAGGGATATAAGGTAACTGTATTCGAGGCTCGTGAGAACGCAGGTGGTTTGTTGAGATATGGTATTCCAAACTTCAAACTCAACAAGATTATCATCGACCGCCGTCTCCGTCTCTTGGAGGAAGAAGGCATCGAGTTCAAGTATAATCAGAAGATAGATGTCACCCAGTTGCCAGAGGGCTTCGATGCCTACGTGGTATCTACGGGTACTCCAACCGCTCGTGACTTGAAGATTCCTGGACGTGAGTTGAAGGGTGTCTATTTCGCCCTCGAACTCCTCTCTCAGCAAAACAGAGTGTTGGCTGGCATGGAGTTCTCCAAGGATGAGCGTGTCACCTGCAAGGGCAAGGATGTCTTGGTTATCGGTGGTGGTGATACGGGTTCCGACTGCATCGGTACCGCTCATCGCCAGGGTTGCAAGAGCGTAACCCAGATCGAGATCATGCCTAAGCCGGTAGAGGGTCCTGAGGATCCTAAGAATCCTTGGCCAAACTGGCCTCGCACCCTGAAAACCACCTCCAGTCATGAGGAAGGCTGTACCCGCCGCTGGAACATCAACTCTCTGGAGTTCCTGGGAAAGAACGGCAAGCTGACAGGTGTGAAGGTTCAGCCTATCGACTGGAAGCCAAACCCAGAGGGTGGTCGCCCATTGATGGTAGAGGCAGGTGAGCCGGAAATCATCAAGGCAGAGGCCGTATTCCTGGCAATGGGCTTCCTGAAGCCACAGCAGCCTGAGTTTGCCGAGAATGTCTTCGTGGCTGGTGATGCAGCCAGCGGAGCTTCTCTGGTGGTTCGTGCCATGGCAAGCGGCAGAAAGATTGCTGCTCAGGTAGATAAGTTCCTGAACAAGTAATATTCGGTTATTTTTAACTATAAGTGTAGGGAGGTAAACCTTGTGACGAGGTAAGCCTCCCTTTTTTGTGCTCGGTAAGTGACTTGCTTGCGGTGGCTAAGTGACTTGCTTACGGGTACTAAGTGACTTGCTTACGAGGTCTAAGTGACTTACTTACGGGTGCTAAGTGACTTGCTTACGAGGTCTAAGTAAGATACTTATGGTGCTAAGGCGACTTGTCCCGGAATGACAGAGTGACACCGATGACAGCATTTTCTTAAAAAATCTCTCGCGTAGGCGGGCGGGAGACTGATTAGAAAATTCTTCCTGCCCGCCCGCCCGCGCGTAGGATTTTTTTAGAAAACAAGTGTCATAAGTGTCATAAGTGTCATCGAGTCTCTCTTTCTTTTCCTCTTCTTTTCTTTATTTACTCAAGTTTCTCTTTATTTACTCAAGTTTCGCAAGTAAGCCCCACACGCCCTGAAAGGGCAGAAGCTCCTAGCCCAGGGCATCGCCCTGGGTGTTTATGGACGCAAACCTGTCGCCCTGTAAGGGCAAAAGCTTTCAAATACCTGGCAATATACAAAGCTTTTGCCCTTACAGGGCGCCTTGCTGATTGCCATTATACCCAGGGCGATGCCCTGGGCTAGGAGCTTTTGGGCCTTCAGCCCGTACTTGAACCACATGCGAAACTTCAGTTTATTTATT
>NZ_QUCG01000077.1:8948-15127 GCF_003473645.1 Prevotella sp. AM23-5
TTATTTATTAGACAACTGAAGTGTCTTCTTGTTCGGGCGGTTGATGTAGGTCAAACTGATTGACAAGGATATTTTTCTAAAAACGTTATCATTGCTGTAAAATAGGGGAGAAAAGGGGGAGAAAAGAGGGGAGAATACTTAAAATATTTAAAATTTAAGGCATTTTGCTAAAAATAATGGGGAGAAAACTTTCTAATTCAAAAAAAAGCTTTACCTTTGCAGCGGTATATATACAAATTGGTAACGATAAAATAGGAAACTAAGAATGTTTAAAGTAGGAGAGTGACGGCAAGACCTAAGTCAACAACATACACTGGCTACTTCGTCGAGCTTGACCTTTCTAAAATATATAATGAGTTAGACAACATAAGTTTAATTAAATTTTTTATAAAAAATGAAAAGACAATTAACTAGTATTTTGCTCTTCTCTGCCCTCTTGGTGGGTGGAGCTAGCACTTTCGTATCTTGTACAGATCACGAAAGCGACAGTGCTTACGACACTAGCGTTTCTCAGATCGCAAAACTGACCGAATTGAACAAGTGGTTGGGCGAATTGAAGGAGACCAACCCTGATTTGAAATCTGCCATTGATGCTCGTATTCAGGCAAACATGAATGTTATCAAGGACGGTGTTTTTGCTGATAAGGAGCGCATCGAGGCAGCTATCCAGGGTTCTGAGGCTTACAAGAATCTTAAGGGAAAAGTTGATGGAGTTGATGGTCGTCTCCAAGCAATTGAGAAATTGCGTTTGACAGATTCTATCGCTGCAAAGAAGATTACAGACGCTTTGAATAATCGTCTTGATTCTGTTTCTGGTTCTTTGGATAAGGCTCTCAACAGCTTGGTTGAGCAGAAGCTTGATGGTATTACCGTTAATGCTACAGAGAATCCTGTAACTGGTTATTGGAATGCTTCATTCACCGGTTTGAATTTGAAGTTGGCTTCTTCTTTCTATGGTGTTGCTGCAGAGGGTAACGAGGATTGGGATGTAAAGGCTAATCAGGTGCTCGGTAAGGGCGGTAATGCTGGTTACCTCTATGTTTCTTTGAACCCAACAGAGATTGATCCTTCTTTGGTTAAGGTAGAGTTGGTTAACAGCCAGGGTGAGCCAGCTAAGGGCTTCGAGCTTGGTGAAATCGACAATACTGATAAGGTATTGACTTTTGGTACAAAGGCAGCTACTGTTTCTGCTAATGGTTTCTATCAGGTTCCTGTTATTGCTTCTGATCCTCAGAACGATGGCGTTGAATTCGATAAGGGCGCTTTGGCTGCTGCTGCAAAGAATGCTCTTAATGAGTTGATAAATCCAAAGGAGAATGATTTGGATTTGAGCATGATTGCTTCTGCTTTGTATAAGAACATTCCAGTATTAACCGCTTATGGTGTTAAGGCTGAGTATTACTTGTATAATCCAAATACAGAGACTCTTGAGCTTACAAAGACTGTTAAGCATGCTGTTAGCGACTATGATATCGCTGCATTCGCTGTTAAGCCAGTTTCTTTCAACTTCTTGAAGGACAATGCTACTCTTGATAAGCTCTCTGATTGGGCTGTTGAGAACTTCCGTTTGCCTTCTTTGTCAAGCAAGTTGGACAAGGTTATCGACGCTCTCAATGTTGAGATTTCTTATGATAAGGCTGATGAGTTCTATACATATTCTGTTATTACACCAAACGGTTTGTTCTGTCAGCAGGATGGCAATGATGTTGTAATCTATGGTCAGGGAACTGATCTTAATAATGGTCAGTTAATTGATGGCGAGTTGTATAGAATCAAGAATGCTACTGTTGAGAAGAAATTTGTTTCTACTGGTGGTTCTGCTGCTGAGTTTGTTTTTGTTATTAAGACAAAGGATAGTACTATTGCAGATCTCCTTGCTTCTGCAAACAAGCAGATTGCAGGTAAGTTGCAGCCAATTAAGAATGTTCTCAGCAATGTTAATGCTAAGTGGGAGAATGTAATCGCTAAGGTTAACCCATTGTTGAAGAAGGTAGCTTCTAAGATTGGTAGCGCTAATAAGTTGTTGCAGCCAACAATCCTTTATGTTGATCAGAATGGCAACCCTAACACTCTTAGCACAATCGGTGGTCGTCTTGGTACTCGTTTCGTAGGTACAGGTGCTACTACTCTTTATGCTACATCTTGGACAGCTGAGCTCTTGGCTCCTGCTTACAAGAAGTCTATCTCTGTTTTGGAGAAGGGTGCTACTGTAACATTGACAAATGGTAAATCTGCTGCTGAGCCATTCGATGGTTCTGTTAACAAGGTGATCTTCAATGCTGAAAAGGCTGGTACTTACACTATCGTTTACAAGGCTATTGACTACTCAGGTGTTGAGGTTGAGAAGACATTTAACGTTGTTGTAGAGTAATTTAAGAAAAAAATCGTTGGTGGCAAGCTTGCTTGCCGCTAGCCAAATCTTAAAAACAATATTTTAAAATAATTAGATTAAAGATTATGAAATTAAATAAAGTAATACTGTCAGGTGTTGTTGCTTTGAGTTGCGTTAGTGCGTCAGCTCAGGAAGCAGATAAGACTGTAAATGTCTTCACTCCACATTGGTATGCACAGGCTCAGATTGGTGGCCAGTACACATTGGGTGAGATCGGTTTCGGTAAGTTGTTGTCTCCAAATGCTCAGGTAGGCGTAGGTTATAACTTCAATAAGGTTGTAGGCGCTCGCTTCTCTTTGAATGCATGGCAGAGCAAGGCTGGTCAGAACGTGGCTGGCAACGTTTACAAGTGGAAGTGGAACTATGTAGCTCCTATGGTTGACGCTACATTCAACCTCACAAACCTCTTCTGCGAGTACAACCCAGACCGTTTGGTTGAGGTTGGCGTATTCGGTGGTATCGGTGCTAACATCGCTTGGGGTAATGACGAGGCTGCTGATGCTAAGGCTGCTATCTTGAAGAGTGAAGCTGCTACAGAAGCTTTGAAGTATGGTGCTACTCCATTGGAGAACCTTTGGGATGGTACAAAGACTCGCTTTGTTGCACGTGTAGGTGCTAACGTTGACTTCCGCGTAAGTGATCGCGTTAAGTTGGGCGTTGAGCTTTCTGCTAACACATTGAGCGACAAGTACAACTCAAAGAAGGCTGGTAACCCAGACTGGTACTTCAACGCATTGGTAGGTGTAAAGGTTGCTCTTGGTGAGACTCATACCACTAAGGTAATCCCTGCTCCAAAGCCAGTAGAGAAGATCATCGAGCGTATCATCGAGAAGCCAGCTCCAGCTCCAGCTCCTAAGGTTGAGTCTAAGGTAGTTGAGGAGAACTTCCGTCGTGATATCTTCTTCCCAATCGGTAACACAAACATCGCTAAGTCTCAGACTACTAAGATCGCTGAGATCGTAGAGTACATGAAGGAGAACCCAGATGCTAAGATCACTTTGACTGGTTATGCAGATAAGGGTACAGGTTCTGCTGCATTCAACGATAAGATTGCTGCTCGCCGTGCTCAGACTGTTTACAACACACTCGCAGCTAAGGGTGTTGCTAAGAGCCGCATGATCAAGGAGTCTAAGGGTTGCCGCGTTCAGCCTTTCGAGGAGAACGATATGAACCGTGTTACAATCTGTATTGCTAAGTAATTTAGCTCTATATAGAATTAAATAGTTCATTAAATATTATAACCGATCTTCATTCTTACTATGTAAGCTTTGGAGACCGGTTATTTTTTTGTAACTAAACAGTATTAGAATGAAGAAAAGATTGTTTCTGCTCCTCTTGGGTTGTGCTACCATGCTCGGTGCTCAGGCGCAGTTGAATGGAGCTGGCTACTACCGTGTGAAGAATGTTTCTACCGGTAGATATATGTCTCTTTCCGACAACCATAGTAGAGGAGTCAACTTCGCTTCTACCAGTGCGGATTGTGGCGCTATGGCTACCAGTTCTATTTGGGAGGACATCTCGCATGACCCGGGAAGCGTGTTCTATCTGGATCATATCAGCGGTAATAGCTATAATGTGGTAGGTCAGGGAACCAGCCTTTATGGTATTATCCAGTATTACATCTACCTCTCTCCGGTTGGCAATTACTACAAGGCTTGGCAGCAGGATAGTGGTCAGCGTATCACGCTTACCGATAAGAAATCAAGCAAGGCGGTGAGCTATGTAACTACTACGGGTACTTATAGTACTTGGAATATTACACCTATTAATACTTCCGATAATTATATTGGTGTAAAGCCAACCGTTACGGTTGGCGATAAGCATTATGCTGCCGTCTTTGCCGGTTATCCTTATACGCTGGGTGCTGGTATGAAGGCATACTATGTAACTAAGGTGATTGAGAAGGAAGGTGTGATCATTATCAAGGAGTTGACAGGTACCATTCCTGCAAAGACCCCAGTGTTGATTGAGTGTGCTTCTACAGATGTCAGCAAGAATCAGGTAACACCTGTTGTAAGCGATGCAGCTGTGCCATCTGATTTGGCTGCCCAGGTGAAGGGAGTTTACTTCTGTATTGGTAATCCTTGGTCTGGTCATTTCAACTCTGTGAAATTTGATGCTTCCAGTATGCGAGCATTCTCAGCCAACTCTTATGGCTATATTGCGATGACTACCTCGAAGGATGCGCTCAAATCTGTGAATATCGACCAGGAGGATGGTAATGGAGATAACTTGAGTGTTTTGGCTATCCCTGCCAACAGCTGGTATCTCTCTGTATCATCTTCTGCTCCATCAGAGATGAAGATGGTTACCGCAGAGCAGTATGCTACAGGCATCAAGGACATCACCGTGAAGCCTGCCTCATTATATAATGTATATACTCTTGAAGGTGTGCAGATTAAGAAGAATGCAACTTCTATCAGCGACTTGCATCAGGGAATTTACATCATAAATGGCAAGAAAGTCGTTATTAAATAAATAAAAAGCCCTAAACTCTTGTGAGTTTGGGGCTTTTTGCGTAACTTTGCACCGTTTTTTAATGAAAATCAAAAATTTATGAGAAAATATGTGATTGCATTGGCAGCAGCGCTGCTGCCAACGATGGGTATGTTTGCCCAGACATTTAGTGAGCCTTGCATCCCTGGCAAGGTGTACACCAAGAGTATTGACGCTTCCGTGACGGTGGGTACAACCGGTGTCGGTGTGGATGTGGCTGTGCCACTGAATGATGTCTTCCAGGTTCGTACGGGTTTCTCCTTTACTCCCCGTGTGCATGCTACCATGAACTTTGCGGTGCAGGTGGGTGATGAGAAGGAGAGTGAGCAGGTGCAGGCAGAGAAGTTCAATCGCCTCGCTGACATGCTGGAGGAATATACCGGTACCAGAGTAGGGAATAGCATCGATATGGTGGGTACTCCAACCATGAACAACTTCAAGTTGCTCGTAGATGTTCATCCTTTCCGCAACAAGAACTGGCACTTTACTACCGGTTTCTATTGGGGACCTTCACAGGTTGCCAAGGCTGAGAATGCAGTCTATGATGGAACCTCTCTGGTGGCTGTAAGTATGTACAACAACCTCTATGAACGTGTGAAGAACTCTTATGAAAACTTTGTTCCTTATATGGCGGTAGGTGATCAGCAGTTGGTAGCCAGCAAGGAGCTCTATGATAAGTTTATGAGTTATGGCAGAATGGGTGTTACCTTAGGCGAGCGCAAGGATGGTACTCCATTCCGTCTGGAGCCGGATGCTAATAATAATGTATCTGCCACTATCAAGGTAAACAACTTCAAGCCTTACTTAGGTTTCGGTTATGGTGGCAAGCTCTTCAAGAATAGCGACAATTATTATGTTTCCTTCGATGCCGGTGTCTTGTTCTGGGGTGGTACTCCAAAGATCATGACCAACGATATCCAGAAGGTTACCTTTACAGCTAACGAGGATTATACAGAGGCAGTGAAGCATGTTACCACAGAACCTGGTGTGGATTTGGCAAAGGATGTGAAGAACGTACCGGGTAAGGTAGGCGACTATGTGAAGCTATTGAAGAGCTTTAAGGTTTATCCTGTGGTAGAACTTCGTTTGACCCGCCGAATCTGGGTGAAGTAAGGTAGGATGTGTGCCTACACACCCAGGTGGCTTAAAAACGGCGATTTGGGGCGAAAATAGGCGATTTAAGGCGTAAAAGTGTTTAAGACTGTTAAATAATAGCGGTTTTTGAAACTTTTCTCTCCGAAAATTTGGTGGTTTCGCAAAATGTTAGTACTTTTGCACTCGCTTTTGAGAA
>NZ_QUCG01000078.1:0-14455 GCF_003473645.1 Prevotella sp. AM23-5
ACTCTTGCCGATGCATCCACCAGTTATGGCTTCAGGAATGGTATGGAGTTGAGCCTGACTGCGCTCAATCTTTTCAATCAGCGCACCTACGGCTATACTGTTTATTCTGGGTTGACCCGTACGGGCAAGGAGTATCAGTTGCGAGGTAGGACAATACTGATGTCTATATTCTTTCATTTTTGATGATGGAGGCAACAGTTCTGCCGTTTCTGAAAAGAATTTCCGGTAGATTTGGTTAAATATCAAAAATTATAAATGTAATTGTAATAAGAGTATTTATAATTTTTGTACCTTTGTACCCAAACGAAGAAAAAAGAATCAATGAGCAAAGGAAAATTAGCTAAGTTTGCGGATATGGAGCGTTTCGAGAACGTGTTCCAGTATCCATATAGTGTAGTAGATGACGTGCCTTTCGATATGAAGGGCAAGTGGCGTGAGATGTATTTCCACAATGATAATCCTATCGTGCTGGAGTTGGGATGCGGCAAGGGTGAATATACCGTGGAACTTGCCAAGCTCTATCCTGAGATGAACTTCATCGGTGTGGATATCAAGGGCGCACGAATGTGGACCGGTGCCAAGAAGGCGATAGAGGAAGGACAGAAGAACGTGGCTTTCCTCCGTACCAACATCGAGATTATCGACCGCTTCTTTGCTGAGGATGAGGTGCAGGAAATCTGGCTCACCTTCTCTGACCCGCAGATGAAGAACCCTCGCAAGCGTCTTACATCTACATACTTCATGAACCGTTATCGCCACTTCCTCGTGGATGGCGGTATCATCCATCTGAAGACGGACTCCAACTTCCTCTTCACCTATACTACTTATATGGTGGATGGCAACCATCTGCCTGTGCTCTTCCGTACCGAGGACCTCTATCATCAGGAGGGTATCGATGAGGAAACCCGTAAGATTCTCTCTATCCAGACCTGTTATGAGAGTATGTGGATAGAGCGTGGCTTGAACATCAAGTATCAGAAGTTTGCCTTGCCACGTGAGGGCGAGCTGGTGGAACCTGATATTGAGATTCCGCTGGATGATTATCGCAGTTATCGCCGTGATAAGCGAAGCTCAAAGGATACAGCGAAGTAAGTTATCGCAATATATATTTAAAACCGCACAACAGTTGTTGTGCGGTTTTAAAATAGCAATTCTTATTGATTGTCTTTGTTAATCAAGTTGACGACTACTTTTACCATTACATCTTTTTCCTCAGTTCTGCTTTCTGCAATCATCAGAGTCAGTGCTACGAGTGTGTTGTCGGCAATCCTCTTATGTCCATTTTCTGCATACAGAATGCCATTTTTCTCCATAAACCAAAGAAAAAGCATGGCCGCAATTCTCTTGTTGCCATCGCTGAATGAATGGTTTTTTACGACAAGGTAGAGCAGCATGGCTGCTTTTTCTTCTACCGAAGCGTAGAGTTCTTCACCACCGAAGGTTTGGTAAATCTGACCTATGCTGCTCTTGAATGAATCATCCTTCTCATTGGCAAACCATTTACTGCCTCCAAACTTTTCTTTCAAAGCATTGATGGCTTCCATTGCATTTTTGTAGGTGGCATGGAACGGTTCGGCTTGAGTCGTCTTGTCTATGAGTAATGTCTGATAATCATATTTGTCGAGAGTATCCAGGGCATAAACATAGTCGCTGATGACATTGAACAGTCCGTTATATTCGCCCTCGGACACTTGATCTTGCAATGTAATCGCACGTGACATCAAACGAACCACTTCTTTCAGTTCGTTGTAATTGTCTAGGCGTTTCTGGTTGATGGCATAACCCTTGATAATGTATTGCTTCAAGATAGAATTAGCCCATTGACGGAATCTGGTACCATTGATTGACTTTACACGATAGCCTACGGAGATAATGACGTCCAGGTTATACATTGTTGTTTCGTAGGTTTGGTCTCCGTCAATACCCATATGTGCAAATTTTGCACATGTGATATTTGGGTCGAGTTCACCTTCTTTGAAACAGTTATTGACATGTCGTGAAATCACAGTTCTGTCACGGCCAAACAACTCTGCCATTTGGCTTTGTGTAAGCCAAACGGTATCATTTTCTAATTTTACATTCAGCTCTATGTTGCCCTCTGGGGAACGATAGATTTCGATGGAAGAATTTCTCTGCTCCATACCTTTCATTATTTAAATGTCCTTACTCTAGTACCCAACTTTTGGATAATTCGGCAAAGATACGATAATTGTTTGATTCCTACAAGGTTTTCTAGTATTTTTTTCTTCTTTTTGATGAAACTTGCGAAAGATTGAAATGGAAGGAATGTTCCGTCTTTGATTACTTCCAGATTAAATATCAGGACTAGCCTTAGGTTAGGGATATGTATAGTATGTTATTCTCTTACTATATCTTTTGTTAAATCCGGGAATAATCTTGTTGAATTCAAGAAAAAAAGGTGGAAATGCTTGGTGTTTCCACCTTATTTTATTAAATTTGCAGCAAGTTTTTGAAGAAATGCAGTATTCTCAGGGACTGCATGGAACTGATGAAACGACTAAAAGAACAGAAAAGTAATAACTAACTAAATAAACGACAAAATGATGAACTACAAGAAATTGGCTCTTACCGTTGCGGCAGGAGCAATGGCAACTACAATGATGGCGCAATCTGCACCAAAACTGAATGCCAACAACATCGACGAAGTAATCAAGGCGATGACCTTGGAAGAGAAAGCCCAGATGCTGGTGGGCGGTGGTAACGATGGATTCGTGGGCAGCGGTGCTATGCTCGGACATCAGAAGAAGTTTGTGCCGGGCGCTGCGGGTACTACTGTAGCCATCCCTCGTCTCGGCATTCCTACTACTGTTCAGTGTGATGGTCCTGCCGGTGTTCATATCGATGCTCATCGCGAAGGTGACAGCCGTAGCTACTTTGCTACCGGTTTCCCTATCGGAACCTGTCTGGCTTCTACCTGGAACACCGACCTAGTGCGCAAGGTGGGTGAGGCTATCGGTAACGAAACCCTGGAGTATGGCTGTGATGTTGTGCTCGGACCGGGTATGAACCTGCATCGCAATCCGCTCTGCGGCCGTAACTTTGAGTATTATTCAGAAGATCCAATCGTAACAGGTCTTATCGGAACCGCCTTTGTTCAGGGTGTACAGAGCCAGGGCGTGGGCGTGAGTGCCAAGCACTTTGCCGTAAATTCTCAGGAAACTGACCGTACCAAGGTGGATGAGCGATTGAGCCAGCGTGCTCTCCGTGAGTTGTATCTGAAGGGTTTCGAGATGATGGTTCGCAAGAGCAATCCTTGGACTATTATGTCTGCCTATAACAAAATCAATGGTGTTTATGCGCAGGGCAACAAGGGACTCTTGACCGATATTCTCCGCAACGACTGGGGATATAAGGGAATCGTGGAGACCGACTGGATTGGTAAGCGTGCCGACCTTCCGCTGGAACAGGAAGTTGAGGCTGGCAACGACCTGATGATGCCGGGTTATCCAGCTCAGGTGCAGGATATTGTTGATGCTGTAAAGAATGGCAAGCTGGATATCAAGGATGTGGACCGCAATGTTCGCCGTATGCTCGAATATATCGTGAAGACTCCTCGATTCAAGGGATATAAATATAGTGGTGAGCCAGACTTGAAGGCTCATGCAGCTATCACCCGTCAGAGTTCTACCGAGGGTATGGTGCTCCTGAAGAATGATGCAGCTCTTCCTATCCAGGGCTTGAAGACCGTGGCGCTCTTCGGTGTCAACTCTTACGACTTCATGTCGGGTGGTCTTGGCAGTGGAGCCGTTAATGTAGGCTATTCTGTGGATATGGTCACCGGTTTGAAGAACATCGGCGTGGCAACTACTCCTCAGCTTACAGAAATCTATCAGAATTATGTGAAGTATGCCAAGGCTAAGTTGAAGGCAGACAAGAATCCGATGATGTGGTTCCTGGATCAGGGACAGCCTAAGCTCGATGAAATCGAGATTACTGAGCGCTGTGTAGCCAGCGAGGAGCCAAAGGCGGATGCAGCCATCATTACCATCGGCCGTCAGGCAGGTGAGGGAATGGATCGCCAGATCAATGGTGAGTTCAACCTCAGTCAGATAGAGCAGGATATGATTTTCCGTGTATCTGATGCTTTCCATGCCAAGGGCAAGAAGGTGATTGTCATCATCAACTCTGGTTCTGTGATGGAGACAGCCAGTTGGAGAGACCGTGTGGATGCTATTCTCGTGGCTTGGCAGCCAGGTATCGAGGGTGGTAACTCTGTAGCTGATATTCTGACCGGTAAGGTAAATCCATCGGGTAAGTTGACCATGACCTGGCCTATCGCTGCTACCGATCATCCATCTACTGCCAACTTCGCCAAGGATTACGATATGTACACCTACAAGAATCTGCAGGATTGGAGCAAGGGTAACATCAAGGGTTACGACTATAGCAACCACGAGGAGGATATCTATGTAGGTTACCGCTACTTCGACACCTTCAAGAAGAATGTGGCTTATCCATTCGGTTATGGTTTGAGCTATACTACTTTCGAGTTTGGCAAGCCATCAGTCAAGGCAAAGGGCAACAATATCGAGGTTAGCGTAACTGTCAAGAATACCGGTAAGGTTGCCGGCAAGGAAGTTGCTGAGGTTTATGTTACCGCTCCAAAGGGCGCTTACGAGAAGCCAGCCAAGGAGCTCAAGACCTTCGGCAAGACCAAGTTGCTGAATCCAGGTGAGAGCCAGACTTTGAAGATGACACTTGAAAAGCGCGATCTTGCCAGCTTCGATGAGGCCAACAGCCAGTGGAAGGTAGATGCAGGTAACTATCTCTTCAAGGTAGGTAGTGATGTAGAGAACATCAAGGGTACTGCTACATTGAAGGTGGCAGAATATACCGAGAAGACAAGCAATGCCTGCGCTCCTAAGGTTCAGTTGAACTATCTGAAGCAGAAGTAGCCTGTGTAAATAATATTCTAGAAAGAGATTATCTAGAAGAAACTCCCGGAAAATGGGGGAAGAAGAGATTGAAAATTTTCCCTTAAGGATATTTATTTTTTTCCTTAAGGGAAAATATATTTTTCCTTAAGGGAAATAAAATCTTTCCTTAAGAGATATTTTTCACCTCATTTGGCCTGTAAAGTTATTTCTTTATAAATTTCGCGGCACCTATTTTCCTATCCTCAAAAGCAAAGAACTCCCGTCTCTTTTCTGAGATGGGAGTTCTTGTTTAGAAGGAATACTGGGCGGAAATCATCAGTTCGCGGGGGCGAAGATGATAGCTGTCGGTCAATGTACTGATGCCGCTATAGATGGTTTCCATATAGTTCTTCTTGTTGAAAAGGTTTCGAAGCTCTGCTGAAAGGCGGAGCTTTTTCATTCTCCAAACTGCCGATGCATCGCCAAGGAGGGTGTTTAGGTGGTTGCCCTCTTGCAGCTCATTGTGATAATGTACGAGTGAGAAGGAAAGGTCCACATGGCTGATGGTAGCGGTGGCAGATACGCTTTGATGCCAATTAAATAACGATGACTTCGCCATTTTTTGACGTTTCGAGTTGTAAAAAGAGAATTCTCCCTCATAGCTAAAGGCACACCAGGACGGCGAGAAGTCGATGCTAGGCTTCACAGTATAGTTGTCGGCGGTGTAGCTGATGGCTTTGCCGCTGCTGTATTGCTCACCCTTGCTGTAGTTGTAACTGCCCTCCAGGCGGGTTTTCAGATGAAGGTCGTAGAAGCCCTTCGATATGTAGAGTGATGCTCCTAGGTTGTTGCTCTTGCTGTCCTGCTTATATAATGAGGTATAGTATTTGCCATCCACGATGCGTAGGTCGGATGCCGTGTTCATCCAGTTTTTGCTGGCATTGACCGATGCGCTGAAGAAGATTTCCTTGATAGGGCGCTTGTAGTCGTAACTCAACTTGCCATAAAGAGAGCGAGTTATCGGAATGATGTCGCTCGAAGTGTACCAAGAGCGATAACTTTGACGATATTGCTTTATGGCGTAGTTGGTGGCATTGCCCGTTCCTGTACTGTATCCTGTGTAGATAGTCAACTCTCTACGGAAATCCAATTTCTTATATAAGTAAAGGTAGGGTGATATGGTAAGTAGAGTTTTCTGTGGATAGGTGAAGCGTTCCCAGATGAAATCGGGAGAGAACGACATACGGAACGTCTCGGTCTTGTATTGCCAGTAAGGGGTGAACTTCCCTGTGATGTTAAGGCTGTTTTGGCCGATTTCATCGTGACTGTTTTCGGTGAATCCGTTGTTTTTGCCGATTTCATCGCTTCTTTCCAGATATTTCGCATAGATGTTGTTGAGGTCGATACTCATTCTATATTCCTGTGTCCAGTGGAAGCGATTCCTCATCCACTGTAAGGCGTGGGCAGTATGCCAAAGGTTGGTGCGGATGCGATTGCGTTCGTCGTTAACGTAGAGGTCCGCCACACCATGGTGATAGTCGGCAGTGCTACGCCAGGAGAGTTGACTTTTCTTGAAGACGAGGAGGCGGTAGATACTTGCCGAGAGGTCGAGCTTTGGGATGCGGACACGTTGGGTAAGCGTGTCGTTGATGTTTGACAAACCATCGTTTTGTGCTGCGCTGAGGCTGATGCTCTCGTTGCCATAATGCTCAGCCTTGTTTACCTTGTTCTCCCATTGCAGATTGAAGGCATCGCTGATCATCGTCTTTTGGTTGTGCTCCGTGGTAACTGTGGGAGCTTCGCCGCCGAGGTCGTAGATACTCATGTTCTCTCGCTCTTGTCTGGTTACCGTACGAAGATAGTTGGCTTCTATGCGAGTCTCTGCATCGTCCTTGTTCTTCTTGATATGGTTGATGGAGTATTTTTGCGAGGTATTGAAGCGCAGGCGTTCTTCGTCGATAGGAGCGTCAAGCGATGGTACTGATATCCATGATGGAAGGGAGGCAGGAGCCAGACGATTGCTGTAAGATGCGAGTTGGTTAAGTGCATAGCCGAGATTTTTGCCAGTTCTGTCGTATTCTGCATCATACATCATCTGTTTCTTCTTGCCAATTTGCATGATATTGATGCTTCCGCCTATGTGGGACGGATGCCCTACGAGCATGTAAGGCTTGAGGGTGGGCATCAGTTTGTCGCTGGCACTATCTTTCAGGGCGATGTTCATCGCTACATTATCCGTAAAGGTCTTGTTCTGGAGCGCCTTGATAGGTTGGTCATGCTCGATGACTTCGGCCTTTTTCACATCTTTTGCCTTGATGTTCTCCTCTAGTTGGTTATATTTGCCATCAGTCAGGTCTAGACCTTCCACAGTGAATCGGTTGATGGGCTTACCATTGTAGTTGATACGGCCATTCTTCTCTATATCCACGCCTGGCAGCTTTTTCAGTACATCTTTCAGTGAGTTATCTCGTTCGTTGGCAAAGCGGGTGAGGTCGAAAGATATGGTGTCTCGACCCGTGATGCGAGAGCCTTTTACTTGTACTTCCTTCAAGACAAAAGCTGTTGAAGCCATACTGATAATGGTTTCTTTTCCCGATGAAATCGATGTTTTTGTCTTTTTATACCCCATAAACGTGGCCTGCAGTTTGTCGTTGGCTTGCTTTTCGGTGATAGGGAGCACGAAGGTTCCGTCCTCCTTTGTTCTTGTAAACTTCAAGGGCTTTCCATTGCGGAGCAGCGTGATGGAGACGTTGGCTAGACGGTTATGGGTCAATGAATCTTCTACATAACCATGAATCCCGGTAGCAGTGTTGTCGTCATCGAGTAAGATAGGAGTGTTTCTCTTGCTCTGCATCGCCATTGGGATGCAGAACAAGAGAAAGAAAGCGATAAAACTGATAATTATTCTCTTCATAATTCGCCTTTTTCTATTTATCTGTTTGCAAACCTTTTAGTTGCTCCTTTACTTTCGCTGTAAGTTTAGCTTTTTCCTTTTCATCCTTCAACTTATCAGCTTTTGCCAAGAACATCTGGAGATAGAGTTTTGCCTGTGGCTTCATCTTGGCTCCGATATACATTTGCGCAGCATTGTAATAGTTGTGAGGATCGTCCTCGTCATCATATTCGATGCACTGGGCGAAGGCATGACCTGCATTCTCGTATTCCATTTTATAGTAATAAAGCTCAGCAAGTTGCTGGTTTACATATAGTCCACGACTGCGAGGGTAAGCCACGGTTATAGACCGTTCCAGGTTGATGATGGCGTGTCTTGCCAGGTTTTCCTTTTCCACGATGTTCTTAGTCTGTTCTGAAATCTTCTTGCAAGTCATGCCCAAGTAGAAGAGACAGTTCATATTTGGGTTGTCTTTCTTCATCTCTGCCGCCTTGTTCAGATAGGTATAGGCTTCTCGGTACTTTTCCAAGTTATAATAGCACAATCCTATGACGAGGTTAGACTCAAAATTGTCGAATCCATCGGCTATAAGCTTCTTGTATCTAGGGATGGCTTGCTCGTATCTAAGCTGTAAATAGAGTGAATAGGCAAGCTCCTTGTTGATGAGAATATTCGTGGAGTCACGTTTTTCAACATACGACAAGGCGAATGCTGAAACGCTTTCAGGCTCCCCATGGTTGTTCCATTGCTGAAGTAGGGCGGCAAATACCTCCCCGTCGTATGGGTATTTGTCATAGATAGTCATGCCATATAATTCTACCTTTTTTTTATCGCCAAGATTAAGATAGGAATAGAACATCATGCGCAAGTCTTCATGGTTGAGACTGTCGTTAGGAATGCTATCCATGCAGGCGATGCACTTCTTGTTGTCGCCACGAAGACGATAGCAAGAAGCGAGCTTTCTGAGAACATTCAAATCGTGTGGATGCTCATTGATATATTGCTGGTAATAGGTGATGGCATGGTACGAGTCATGCTCGTTCATGCAACTGTCGCCCTGCAGTATCAAGTGTTGGATGGGAGTCTGCTCTTTTTGGGCTGATATTCCGATGATTCCAAGGAATACCAAACAAGTGATTAACCAAAATTTTTTCATACTTATGTTGTCCGTTTGTTGTTATGATGTAGATACGATCAGTTAATCGAGCTGGAGTTACTCCAGCTCGATAGGGTTGCCCTTGTTGCTTCGGTTTAGAGCCTTGATGGCACCTTCGGGTAATTTCTTAAACGTAAATCCAGTTTTTCTCGCTGTTGCTTTGAGAGCTTCTGCGCCATCAAATTTATGCTTAGCCTCTCTTAACTCTTTCTGTGTTACTTTCTCTCTTGCCTTTTCCGTGAAAGTTATGCTTTCGGTCCCATTCAATGTGCTCATACCGATAGCATTGAATATGTATTGTTTGTTCTGGTCGTAAGCAAGTAGAACAAGACCAGGCAGTCCGGAAATTTTCCAAGGTCCTTCGCTTATAGGGATGTCTTCTGAGTACCAGGCATACCAGGTCCTGCCTTTGAAGAGTGTTTTTGCCAACAGGCATTTATAGCCAATGATGGTAGTTGTGCTATCTGGGATAAGCTGCCAGTTTGGCTCCTCTAATTGTTCTGTACATTGGTAATAGTTACCAAGGACTTTATCCAGTAAAGTGGTTTGCCCCTTTGATGGATAGTTCTTGTAGAATTCCCAATGGATTCTGCCACCTCTAGGATTTTTACTCATGTCATATTGCCCCGTCTTAGCTTGTTCATCCATGATAGAATCGGATATTTGCTTGGTTCTATCATAGAAATGAGTTGTCTTGCTACCGATGTCCAGTCGCATTTCGCTCTCCCAATAGTTGTAGGGAACTGTTGTGGTATCTGGTACAATCTTCCCATTGTAGGTGATGCGATAGTTTACCTTGTCAATATTGACCACTTTCTCATTTTTGTTGCCTTTCTGAGCCTTCAAGCAGCATACTGTGAGTATGGCTGCTAATAATAATGTTATTCTTCTCATAGTCGTTTGATGTTTAGAATTTCGGATGCAAAGGTACAATAAATGATAGAGATAGCCAAATCGGAATTACATGTCAGTTAGTATATATGTGTTGATAACGAGCGAGTTACAATAAGAAAAAACTTAAAATATAAGCTTTTTGTAATGCTTCGAAAACTTAATGGAGCATAGCGAAAAAATTGCGGGAGAGCTTATCTGATGATGTCGTCGAACGACTCTGCTCCAGTGTCACTCTTGATTCTCGACTTTCTTACCCTGATATTCGAGAGAGAGTATTGCAATATTTGCATTACTTCCTCATCGTTCTTACCGATATGGTAGAGGATGCAGAAGAGGCTTTGCGATGGATTCAAGTCGTAGTTTTCCAATCGTTCGCTATACTTCTCGTCTATCACCTTGAAGCTGGCGAGAAGTTGTCGGATGCCTTGCTTACCTATCTGGCTGATGTTTTGATTTTGGATCGTCATCGAATAATACACCAAGCCTTGGCTGATGTCTGTGAGTTCGGTAATTTGAGCCTTGTATTCCTCGATGTCCTTGTCACGGCGTTTCAGTTTGCGAAGCTGGGTGGTGATTTCGTGGTTTAATCGTTCGCATTGCTCCGATAACGAAGAGCTCTCCACATCTTTTAACTGGTGCAGTGACTCATGCAAGTTTTTAATAGTTTGGTGAGCCTTTCGGATTCTGGAAATGGAGAGGTAAGTCATCGTCAGGAGAATGATGAGCACGATGATGATTCCTACAAATATATAGGTCTTAACCTTTTCATAGCGATAACGGGTGTTACCACCCTCGTACATCAGTTTTACTTGATTTTCCTTTTCTGAGTTTTCGTCTTTGACAAGCAAAGGAGCTTCTTGTCGTAATTCGTGGGCAACACGGTTTGCCATGAGCGTATCTCCTTTTTGTAGGGAGAGGAAATATAAGGGGAGATAATACTTATATCCTAAAGCAAAGGAATAGGATCCCCATGTATTTAGGCGTTCTTGATCTATGCTATAGTTTTCTTTGATATGCTGCGTGGCGAAGGCATGGGTTTCCTCGCTGTTTCTTGTGAGCAAGCGATAGAAATCGATGTTGTTGTCATATTTTACCCCGTGATTGTCTTGCGCTTTCTTTGCATAGCTTATCAAGATGGAATCAGGCACATCGCCCCTGTCCATCAAGGCTTGGAAGTAATGATAGTACATGGGTCCCAAGGTACTGTCCTTGTTCTCTTTGATTTGATTGGCAATTTCGAAAGCTTGGTTGGCAAGTTTCTGATCTTGGTTGTTGATGCCACGATAGAGTAGTGCCCAGGCACGGTAGCGGATATTGTTGGTTTGGCGAGCCTCGTCTTCTAACTCTACGGTGTAAATGTTTTGGTGGGTAATGCGACACAATATGTCGTACATGTCCAGCTTCTCCTTTTCTCTCATGTTGCTATCGTAGGCGATGGCCTGTGAGAACCATTTGATGGCTTTTGCGGTATCTCGATAGTTGTTGAGTATCGAGGCTCCCTTATAATATAAGGAACGTGCGAGAAGGGGGTCATCCTTTTCATTCACGAAGATGTTGATGGCATCGTCTATGTAGTTTTCTTTATAAATGTAACCTTTGAGTTGATACTCTATCTTGGCTGTTAAGAGCTTATAGTAGCCTTTGTTGTCGTTGCTGTCAGCACGAGAGAGAAATACCTTGGCTTGTGCTGGGTATTCGTCGGCAAGGTCGTCTATCTCAGGGAAGGATAGGCGATATCCTGAGTCCATGCAACTAGAGAAAATGGCTAGCTGCATGATAGTGAACAGAAATATGATGATTTTCTTGCTTGTATAAATCATATTGTTATCGTCAAATTATCAACTTTACATTTGTTGTTTCAGAAATCTTTTTGCAAAAGTACAATAAATTGTCGATAAGAACAAGAAAATAAGCTTTCTATTTCAGATTTTTGTAGAAACTCGCAAAAATCTGAAATGGAAAGCCTTTGAGATGTCCCTATCGCTCGATTGGATTGAAAACACGTTTCCTTGCTTTTGGTTTGATAGGTTTTCCATTCTCATCTGTCCATTTTTCATCTCTTAGCATCTCACTTCCATCGTCTCTCTGCTTGATTTTGGTGAGGTCAGACTGGGAAACTTTCTCAGCCTTTTCAGGCTTGGCGTATTTGAGAGTCTCCTTGCCATTCAGGTCTTCCAGTCCGATAGCGTTGAGATAGAATTGTTGCTGTGCATCGTAGGCACGGAGGATAAGACCTGGCAGACCGCAGAGTTTCCAAGGACCTTCTGGCACAGGGATATCCTCAGCATACCAAGCTAACCAAGTTCTTCCCTTGAAGTTGGTCTTGGCGAGTTGGCAATGATAGCCGATGATGGTTGTGGTGCTGTCTGGGATGAGTTGCCAATCGGGAGTCTCGTCCTTTTCGATGCAGTGATAGGTTGTCAAAACCCACGAATCTTGAAATAGGGTCAGACCGTTCTTTGGGTAGTTTTTGAGGAATTCAAAGTCCATGCATTTTACCGGCTCGGCTTTTCTTAGATCAATGACACCGCCTGAAAGTATCATTTGTAAGACTTGCTGTTCCCATTGCTCCTTGGACTGGTTATAGAAGTGAGTGATGTTGCTACCGATGTCGAGTCGCATCTGTGCCTTGCGATAGATATACGGCATTTCTGTGGTGTCGTTCACCTGTTTTGCATCGTAGGTGATGCGATACTTCACTTGGTCGAGGGTGAGTGTGTCCACGCCCGATCTCATCTGTGCTTTTGCGGTCAGGCTGCCTAAGGCGAGGATGGCTGCAAGAATCATTAGAATCTTTTTCATGTTCTCTATTTATTTTGTTGATGTTTATTTACGAGTAAGACGCAGAGATAGGGAAAAGGTAAACAGAATAATGACGGTCAGTTGGATTATCTGAAGCAGAAGTAGTCTATGTAAATAATACTCTAGAACGAGGCAATCTAGAAGAAACATCCGTAAAATGGGGAAAGAAGAGATTGAAAATCTTCCCTTAAGAGATATTCTCATCAGACTTAACCTGTAAAGATATCTCTTCGTAGATTTCGCGGCATCTCTTTTCCTTCATTTTATTCTTTACGCCAACGGCTATCATATCCTCTACGGTCGGATGCCCAGTTCCATTTACAGATGTTGCGTGTTCACCATTATATCCCTCGGTGCAATGGGTGAGGTCGTAGGCAGGAGCTAAATGCCAGTGCCATTTGCCATCGCTCTCTTTCTGAACCAAGAAAGAGAAGTTCTTGCAGTGATCGTCCTTGTTGTCCATTATGTAATTAAAAACCATACGGCGGAACATCTCTTCCACATCCTCTTGGCTCTGAGTAAGATAACCTGTAAGCGCCAAAAGGTTGAGATAATCGAGAATGGGGTTGGAAAGGGAAACGTTGAGCAAGGCTCCAGCTGTGGCTACGTGAATGCGTTCGCCTGTTGGAGAAATGTCGAAGCGACGGCAGGCAAAATACTTGTCGTTTACCAGTTTGAAGTCGGGTACTTGGATACCACATTGCTTGGCTATCTCATTATAATGATACTCTTGCTTTCCCATATCTTGTGGGTCGTAGGTATGGCGAAACTTGACCAACCAATGACCATCCTCATTTGTGAAAATGGCTTTCGGGCGACAACCGCCACTATTACCACTATTATATAATAATAATCCTGCGTCATTATCCTGTTGCTCCTTCAATACTTCCAAGGCTTTGGCTTGTAAAAGGTCAAAGTCCTCAATCTCGTGTCCAGTCTGGATAGAAGTTATAGGTTCGTAGGTCAATGCGCCCATACCTCCATTGCCCACGATGCTCAGTCGGTCGAGAGCAGATAGCTCAAAGTCGTTGATGCCCTCTTTTAGCAAGGCTTTATGCAATAGGTATCTACCATATCCATCGGGAAGGCTGTCTTCGAAGATACCAAAGTTCCCGTTGAAAGGGGTGGTTTTGGCAATGAAAAGACCAGGCTTCAGTGGCAATTCCAGCGGAGATATACTAAAGCCAGATGCCAACCACTGATTGTCATACTCGAATGTGCATACCTTTCCATCGGCACTCAATGACAGTGTGCCGACTTTCTCCTGGTGATATTTCACGGCTAAAGATTCTATATGTTTCATTGTCTGTAAGCCTTTTTCTTGTTAGCGTTTCTTTTTATCTGTTGCAACTCCTCCATGGTGGAGTACTTGGGTTGCGAGAAGACGTTCTTGATTTCTGAGGTGTAGTCCAAAGCTATGGCGATACCAATCAGATTTTTGAGGGAGATGAGGCCCTTTTGTTCGAATCTGGTGATGTTGCTGACGGCAACGCCAGACTTGTCTGCCACTTGCTCACGTGTCAGATTCTTCTCTATTCTTCGTTTTCTGAAGTCGTTTGCCATCTCCTTTGCAATCTCATCAGGATTGTCGTGGAGGTAGTTGTCTAATATTGCTAATATATTATTCGTTTCTTGCATAATCGTTGGGATAATAATAAGATATTATCAGTTGCAAAGATACAAAAAATAATGTTATGTTCCAAATAAAAATGAACTAAAAAGTCAAAATCCCTTATAACCTTGTCTCTTATCCTTAAAAGCAAAGAACTCCCATCTCTGAAAAGAGACGGGTGTTCTTGTTTAAAAGGAATACTGGGCGGAAATCATCAGTTC
>NZ_QUCG01000079.1:0-1166 GCF_003473645.1 Prevotella sp. AM23-5
GTGATGGCTTTGCCTCTGAAGTTCAACACTAAGATTGGGCGTGATGGCGTGGGACTGAGCCAAGGACAGAAACAGCGTATCTTGATAGCAAGGGCGGTGTATAAGAATCCCGACTACATCTTCCTTGACGAGGCGACCAACTCGCTGGATGCCAACAATGAGAGAAGCATCGTGGAGAACTTGGATAAGTTTTACAAGGGAAAGACTGTCGTGATTGTAGCTCATCGACTGAGTACGGTGAAGAATGCCGACCAAATCGTAGTCATAGACCATGGTAAGGTCGTTGAGGTTGGCAACCATGAGTCTTTGACCGCCAAGCGAGGGGCATACTATAACCTTGTGAAGAATCAGTTGGAATTGGGAAACTAAAAAGCGTTTGATATGGAACAGAAAGAAAAAGAATCAGATAACATCGAGTTGA
Organism: Prevotella sp. AM23-5; assembly: GCF_003473645.1. Classification (NCBI taxonomy): domain Bacteria; kingdom Pseudomonadati; phylum Bacteroidota; class Bacteroidia; order Bacteroidales; family Prevotellaceae; genus Prevotella; species Prevotella sp. AM23-5. The sequence continues at coordinate 422 of NZ_QUCG01000079.1, forward strand.
GAAGCGAGAAGGTGAGGAACGTGATAGGCAAGGTTCCTCCTCGCCTCGTCAGCTTGGGGACAGTTATCATTACGATAATAGTCCTCGCCCTCGCAGTTGCTTTCTACAAGACACCTTATCCTATATCTATAGAGGCTAATGGTGAGGTTATAAACCAAAGAACAATACAGGTGTTTGTGCCATACAAGTATTTGTATCTTTTTGATGAGCCAAGAACTGCTCACGTTTCTTTTGAGGGCAACGACAATGCATCTTATCACTGCGACATCATAAGCCATAATGCCAAGCTCATACATAGGGATGATGGCAACTATTTTATGGCTACAGCCACAGTGAGCACACAGAGACAAAAGTCCCCTGTGTTGCAAAAGTACATGAAAGCCGATGTCAGAATCATCGTCAGCAACAAAACGTTATGGCAGCAGGTATTCGGATAAGCTATATCCGAATACTGCTGTTTGTTTTTGGATACATATTGTTGGTAAGCATCAGATTTAACTCAAAAAGTTCTAAATTCCGTAAATTTCTCCTTGCTAGTTATGGGATATTTAGAAATTTATCGTATCTTTGTCCCCGAATTGAGGCGTTCTTTGCATATTGCAAAATACAGAAACGAGCAGAAGTCCGCTCGTTTCCATATTGTTACCTATATAATATAGGCAAACGCCCAACTTCTTGATTTTCAATCAAAGTCCAATTTAGAGCGAGTTAGAAACATAAACAACAATACAACGGTAAGATTCCG
>NZ_QUCG01000079.1:1176-14410 GCF_003473645.1 Prevotella sp. AM23-5
CATAAACAACAATACAACGGTAAGATTCCGGGTAACCGGATAAATAGTTAATATAGTAAGTGACAAATGAAAAAGATAGCAGTTTTGCTGTTTGTTATTTTGGGAAATAAAACAGTAGGTTACACACAAGATTTCGCCCTGAAGACGAACGGACTCTACTGGGCGACAACCACACTCAATATGGGCGTGGAGAAGGCAATCAGCAACCAGGTAACCCTGGAAGCAGATGTTGCATACAACCCCTGGACATTCAGGGAAGACAAGAAGATGCACCTTCTCTTGGTGCAGCCAGAAATGAAATACTGGCTGTGCGAGAAGTACGAAGGTCATTTCGTAGGTATCCACCTGCATGGTGCTCAATTCTACGGAGGTTTTGGCAGCAAGCTCTACGATGGCTACTTGGCTGGCGGAGGCGTAACATACGGTTACGACTGGATTCTATCCCCTCACTGGAATCTGGAGGCAGCCATCGGTGTGGGATACGCCCACCTCTGGTACAAGCAAAGCCCTAACTTGCCCTGCATCAAGTGCCAGGAAAAGAAGAACGAGAACTATATCGGTCCTACCAAGGCTGCACTATCATTAGTCTATATCTTTTAAAAAAAAGTGCATCATTTAATCACAAAGAATATTATGGATGATAGAATGAAACTCAAAATAGTATATCTGGCTATAGCTGGTGTAGGCTTGGCTCTTCTGACGACTATGTCTTCATGCAGCAAACAGAACATTGTAAGTGATAAAAAGATTACATGTACTCCCGACTCCTTTATGCTCCTGCCAGATAGCAGCAATCAGGCTGCACTCAATCTTCAGGTTCATATCCCGAAGCATTATTTCTCGAAGAGAAGCCGTCTCTTCGTAATACCCGTATTGACAGACAGCGACAGCATCGTGGCTAAATACAAGCCTATAGTGCTGGATGCGCCAATCTACAGCAGGAAGATGGAACGTAAATGGGTGCTCGACAGCATTGCTGATCCATACGATTCTATTGCACAGAGAGTTACCAACACAAAAGTAGATTTATCCGTGTTATATAACGACACCATCACCCTGCCTGCAAACTTCCATAAGGGAAGCCTCGTGGCAGTGGCTTCTGCCGACGGATGCGGCGAATGCCGTGCCATCAGCCATACCAAGATAGCCGATGTGTTCCGTCCGGAAATCAAGAAGCAACTGCATCTCAACTGGATGAAGCATACTTTCGAGATCAAGCCGAAGATAAGAGAAAGAAAAGGCGTGGCACGACTTGAGTTTGCTATCAATAAATATGATATCAATCTCAAGATGAGCAACAACCAGGCTGAGCTCGACCACATGTTGAGCGATATAGCTCCAGTGCTCAGCGACAGCCTCGCTACCCTCACTTCTTTGGGCATCTATGGTCTGGCGTCAGCCGACGGCCCGCTGAAGTTTAACACCCCACTTTCTCGCAACCGTGCCAACTCAGCCCTGAAGTGGCTGCTTGCGCACATAGAGAATGGCGACAAGGTGAAGAAGATTGCCCGTATCGGTTCACGCCCTGAAGGATGGCAGCCAGTATTGGATGCGATGGTGGCCGCCGGCGATGCCGACAGCACGTTGGTGAAGAACATCCTGACCCGATATGCCAACTTCAACGATGATGTGCAGGAACGCTATATCCGCCGCCTGCCTATCTGGAACAGCATCAAGAAGAAGTATCTGCAGAAGAGCCGTAGCGTGGAATACACCTACACATACATCATCAAGAACTTCACCACCGATGAAGAAATGCTGCAGATGTACGAGCTCCGCCCAGATGCCTTCAGCGAAGATGAGTTCCTGCATGTGGCACAGATTGCAGAGAGCGCAGAAAAGCAGAAGCAGGTATATGAGACGACTTTGAAATATTACCCTATGTCGAAGATTGCTGCCAACAATCTTGCCATCCTACTCGAGAAAGAAGGCAAGGTGAATGTGGCTGAAGAGATATTGAACCGCCAGAAGGTAGAAGAGACTCTGATCAGCCAGAAGGCACTCACAGAATAAATTACAGCGTATGACAAGATTAAAAGTTATCATATATGGTATGGCACTGGCTATGTCATTCACCTCGTGCGTTCGTGAAAATCTGGACCAATGTCCTCCTCTGCGTATCAACATCGAGGTGAAAGACAAGAATTATTTCAATGTTGATCAGACTGTTCCTGACGAGAAACGGGATGAGAATCAGTCGTTTAGATCATTTGTTCCGTCTCTTTCCTATCGTCTGAGCCGACTCAACGACGATGGCACTCAGCAGGTTATCGTAGAAGAAAAAGGTTTCGGAGTAGAGGGTGATGGATTAACTTATCCTGTAAGCTTCGACCCCGATATGCCTTTCGGAAAATACGTCTTTACGGTATGGGGAGGTATGAAGACGCGAGGCGAACTCAATCTGGATAAAAACGAACTGTTGCTACATCCGGAGCACAGTCAGGGCGATGATGTTTATCAGGTTTGCGATACCCTCGTCTATGATGAAAACCATTATTGTTATACCAGCGAGATGGAGCGCACCAAGGGCAAACTGGTTATATGGACAGAGAATCTTCCTGCCGGGTATCACCTGATGGATGCTGAAGTAAGCCAGCTCTATGGAATAGTAAATCCAAGTTTCCTATATTCTGAAGAGACCAGCGTCTTTCATGAATCGGAAATTGAAGCTGGCGCCAAGACCAAGACCTCTATTTTCCTGGCTCCTTCTTTCCAGAAGGATGAGTCGGTGGTGGATGTCAATTTCTATAAGAATAGTGGCGAAGGCGGAGGCAGCAGTTCATCTGTGTTGACGCCTGATGACGTGAAGGTAAGCATGGAGCGCAATAAGATTACGGTGCTGAAATATGTGTACGATTCCGACCGCAATCGCTTCACCATCTATATGAAGGTGAACGACAACTGGGAGGAAATTCACGGCATGATATTGGATTGATAATTAATTTATACTTAATTTTTAAATTTATAATTTATGAAAAAAGGTATGTTTTTTGCGCTTGCAGCAAGCAGCTTGTTGTTCAGCGCATGTAGCAGTGACGACGCTGTGGTTAGCACAGTGGGTCAGAATGAGGCAGTACAGCAGATTGTATTGCAGGTAGCAAGTAGTGGTGATGGCTTGACAACACGTGCAGGCCGCCCATTGTATTCTTCAGAGGCTTTGCAGACTATCCAGAATGTTCGCGTAATGATTTACAAGAACGAAACTGAAGGTGGCGAGAAGACTATTGTATTTGACAAGAAGTTGGACTGGAAATCAAGTACTACTTACAGCACAAATGGCCATGGTCGCCAGTTTACGATTTCCTTGAAGGGTAATGATAGACTGGATGCAGGTAACTACAAGGTTATGGCTGTAGGTTACAGCGATAACAGTGACTACACCTATGCTTTGGATGTAACAGGTGAAGGCCTTACTGGTAAAACTTACAGTGACATTACTGCAACCTTGAAGGCAGGAAAAGTAGCAGAGGAGGTATTTGCAGGTGATGCAGCGCTTAAAATCGGCGCCGACAAAAAAATCACCAACCTTACTTCTGGTGAGGAGAATGGCGTAGCAGTAACCTTGCATCGTCAGGTAGCTGGTAGCTTCGGTTATTTCCAGAACATTCCTGCAAGTGTGAATGGCAAAGCAGCCGCAACCCTTCGTCTCGTAGTAAGAGATAAGAATGATAAGTTGACTTTCAACAACTTCAACAGCTCATTCACAGCTGCTGGAGCAACTGGCAGCACTATCAAGTATTGTGTTAATGGTTCTACATCAACAGGTGCACCACTTGCTACAGATGCAAAGTTCAAAGATGGCAGCAATGGTTATGTGCTCTACTCTATCGATTTGAATGAATGGTTCAAAAATGGTGATACGAATCACGACGGCTTATTGACAGAAGAAGATGGTTGGACCCATGCTGACATTTTTAAGAATACTACCCTTGTTAAGGGTTCAGTTTTCGGAAGCAACTTCGTCATTCCATTTGCTTTGACACATGAGAAGAGCACCATGGAGCTTCAGCTCTTGGATGCTGCTGGCGATATCATCAAGACTTGGACCGTTTCTATCCCATCTGCAGATGTAAATCGTGATGCCACAAATGGAAATGTTGCAGACGAAAGCGCTTCTATCTTCAACGTGGTTCGTAACCATATGTACAACTTGGGTGTTAAGCCTTCTAATGGAGGTAAGACAGATCCAGACCCAAGTAATCCAAATCCAGATCCAAAACCAGATCCAGATCCTGATAAACCAGATCCTGACAAGCCAGAAGACTTGAGCAAATCTCAGAACCTCATCTTGAAGGTGAACGACAACTGGGAGGCTATCCACCAGATGGAGTTGGGTGATTAATCTTACTACGTGCTCATAATATAGGTAGTATTAAGAAAAATATATCCAAGGGATGCGAAGAGCCAGCTATAGGCACTCGCATCCCTTACTATCCCAACATCACAATATTTAATTTATCATTCATTTTATACGTAATTCCCATTCAAATCGAATAGGCGAACATTGAAATCGAATAGGCAAACATTGAAATCGAATAGGCGAATATGATGAGAAAATCTATAAAAAACAGTTTAAATATAATCCTCGCTGCCAGTCTCCTAATGAGCTGCAGCGCAAGTAATGATGTGCCTGATACCCTCGCCGACGGCTCGCATGCCGTGAAGTTGGACATGAGAGTGGGTGTAAGCGCAGGTGTTGTTACCGGCTCACGAGAACTTGATACGTGGGATGGAGCACAGCAGGTGAATGATATGAGAATCTACGTCTTCAGATGCCCCGAAGACAAGAAGGGCACCCCAGAAGAAGCATATACCTATTGCACCCCTATTGAAACGGAAGCAGCCAAGAAAGGTTACTATTCCGTTGACGCATTCAACAATAGAGAACCCTACTATTCTGCCGAGCACCAGAACATGCCCGAGCAGCATCTATACACTATCGAACCCTATCTGCAGAACGGCTACTACTACCAGTTTCTAGCCATAGGCAGAGATGACAAATACGCAACAACGACAGTACTTACAGAACCAAACTTCACTCCAAACGAAACGAAACTGGAGGACGCAAGAATCGCCCTCACCGAGGAGGCAAAAAACAGCGCCAAACTCGGTATCCTCAATACCACAGAGCTGTTTAGTGGCATCCTGCAAGACGAGAAGACACACGAGGAAGCCCCCGTTCTCGTAACGGAAGAGACGAAATACTTCCACCGCACGCTGACCGCCAGCCGTAACGTGGCTGGTCTGATGATTTACGTAGAAAACATCCCGGCACAGGTGGAGTCGAATGCAGCAGGAGACGTGAGCACCGTTACCTTCACGCCCACCTCTCTATCCGTTGTAGCCACCGGCATCAGCACCGAAACGCTGATAAGGCAGAAGCAGGCACCAGCAGATGCTGAACCGTTGACTTATCAGACGTTGGGCACCATCGACCTCACCCCCTCAAACGGATGGACCGTAGATGCTACAGAGAACATATTCAAGCGAGCTGAAGACTCCCAAAAAGGATGGAAGGCAAACAGCTACATGATAAGCAACTTCATGATGCCTACACCAGAGGGAAAAATGCAGAAAAGCAAGAACTCGGCCGAGAACGAGACCACCTTCTATCTGCATTACACGGATGGCACGCACCACAGGTACGACAACATCAGGAAGTCTACAACCACTGGCGACAAGTTCAAATTCCCTATCGAGGCAAACCACCTGTATTGCCTGGGAGCCAAGAGCAAGACCGTGAACCAGCCATACGACCTGAAGGAGTATTACGAGCCGGTGATGACAGACGTGAAGGTTGAGATAGAACCAGCCTTCGAAAAAAAACATGAATTTGAAACAGAATAAACGTTACAAACAGCATAAAAACGGAAATAGAATATGCAGAAATTAAGATTTAGCATCTATAAGATAAGCTCCATCAAGATGAACGCCATCAGGATGAACACCATCAGGATAGGCATGGCGGTAGGTTTTTGCTTCCTCCTCGCACTAGCCGCGGGATGCAGCAGCGATGCCGATCTGCCACCCTATCCAGATGGCAGCAATGGAGATGCAGGCATGAATCAGCCTTCGGAAAACGAAGATGAGATTACGACTGTTCCCATCACCATCACTCTGGGCGGATTAAGCGGCAGCGATGGCAATGCCAAGCAAGATGGCAGAAACACCCGTGTAGCCCCTCCTGGTGCAGGATCCTCTTCCTCGTCGGGCACAACAGGAGAGGACTACGGATATGCCGAGACCGAAAACGTCAATGCCGTAAGGCTGATAGCTTTTCGCCGAAGAGTTCAGAACAATGGAGAAAATTCTGCAACCTATGATGCCGCAGTCAACGATATCCAGGGCTTCGAGTACGACCCTACCAACGACAGGGTGATTAACGGAAAACCTACGTTAGAAAACGGCAAGGAAGATGATTATCTTTCGGGAAAGCCCCACAAGCACTATGTGGTAAAGGGCACCTTCGGCATCAGCAGGGGCTACGAATATCGCATCATTGCCCTCGCTTACGATAGCCAGGAGAAATCGCCCTATCCGCAGTATGAGGAAAACAAAGTGGTTACCACGGAAATGCTCAATTTAAAAAAAGGTACTACATTTCAGGAGTTCAAGGCCACGTTTGCGAGTTACCTGGTCAATGATGATGGCAAAACCGACACCCCCAACAACTGGCTTGACTATCTAAAAAAAATAGTTCTCACACTAAATAATGTAGATTGCTTGAGCCGCCGGCTCATCACGGTGCCGCAGCTCTTCTATGGCACCCTCTACCAGCAGGGGGATGACACCCAAAATCCAATCATCTCTTCTGCTGATTACCAGAAGGAAAATCTGGGAAACAACACCCCTACGCCGCTTGTAGGAACACTCTATAGAGGCATGGCAGAAGTGGAGGTTCATATCACTCATGCCGCCCATTACAGCATTACAGCGCAGACGCAATGGTATTGCCTACTTGCCGACACCGTGCTTACCCAGATGCCTCTTACCAGCTACGACGGTTTTAAGCAGGGTGGGGAACCTATCAATAACTATTCAAAAAAGGGAGGCTCCTATACCGCCATTGCCTATGCCCCCTTTCCGGGTGAAGGCAAGGAAGTGGTGCTCAAGGCATTTGTGCTGCCAGGCAAGACCCATCTTGCCGTGAGAATAGGCCTCAAAGCCTTACCTTTCGCCCACAATTATCAGATAAAGGCAAAGGATATGATGTCTTCTGAAGCAGCCACGGGCGTTATCGTGGTAGATGGAGTAAGCAACCTCTTCTATCTGAGACGAAACCATAAATATGTCTTCACATACGATGAGCAAAAGACACTTACAGACTCCAGACATTTGCTCGAATAAGATCAAGAGAATTATCAAGACGTTATGCTATGTTTTAAAATCAAACAGACAATGAAACTGCATTTTATATATAAAACTTTCATATCATTTTTGTTGGCATTCCTGATGGTTGTGCCCGCCTCTATCCAGGCGGCACAACCTCAGGATGATAACACCAGTCCCTATTTCGAGAGTGCTGCCGTTAGAGACTCGTTTATGAACTGCAAGAAACCCATCTGGACCAACAACTGGGATGCTCTGCCAGCCGACAAGCAGCAGGACCATTTTGTGGAGTTCAACAATGACCCCAAATATGGCAACATGACATTCCGTGAGCTGCGCAACCGCCGTGCCCTTACAGGCGAATCGTGCACCATTAACAAATTGATTGGCGTGGTAGGCGTAGGCAGCTGGGCAAAGGATATGGGCGCCCTTACCGACGATTCACTCGACAACTATGCACAGGTGAACTCCGTGGTACGGGCAGGGGTAACCGTAGACCCGATAGTAAGTGTAAAAGATATGGATAATTACTATTCCAAGGGAACGGTGGCAGGCTTTACCATCGTGGCTGGCTCGGGTAGCAGCGTGCTGAGCCTCGATGTAGTCAAGGCATTCTCCATCGGATTCTATCGCGACGGCAAACTGAAGGGTGTGAAGGCGGTAAGGGAAGGACAGAATGGTTCGGGAGTAACGCTGAAGCTGCTCCAGATACCGGGTTCCGACAACATCTGCGCCATGCTGACGGCAGAAAGCGACTGGCTCTTCGATGAAATCACTCTCGACTGCTCGGGCGGCATTCAGGCAGAAGTGGCGAATATTCTGAAAATCAAATATGCCTTCGTAGGCGAATCTACGGAGTTTACCATCACCGATGGAGGCATCAAAAAATACAACGAATATTTCAAAGACGACAAGCAGGTAGCGCTCAAAGAGATGAAAGGCTGGCGCCCTATTATCCTCGGCATCCCCCTGCCTTTCCTGGACAAAGATATAAAGAAGATGACAGATGATGATCTGGACAATTTCGCCACTATCGTCCCTCTTCTTGACATAGGTTACCAAGGCGGAGCCAAGTTTATGATGCAGAACAACAAGAACCCGCAAGGCGAAGCATTCGAGGCTGGCATGGAGGCTGGCTTCAAATACAAGATGGATGCCCTGCTGAGCCTCAATGCAGGAACATGGGTCAACGTGCTGCTCTTCGACCACAAGGGAAACAAGGTGCAGGAAGAAACGATTTCTGCCCAGGTGCTCCACCTCTCGCTGGTGCAGATTGGCGACGGAACGGTGAGCATCAAGGCAAAGGTGCCGTTTTCAGGATGCGAAATCAGATTCCTTACGGTTCTCGGAGTTGATGCAGGCGCCATTGGCATCCACTATGGATTCGTAAGAATGGCTCCAGATGTATCCCACCGGTGCCCTATCAATCCTACCATCAGCAGCAATGTCTGCCAATCGCAGACTTCGTTTACTCTCCGTTCTAATCCGAAAGTAAGCGTAACATGGAGTCTGGTGAATGCATGGGATTTGAAAAATAACGATATTCTTGCCACCACACCAGTAAAGGTTACCTCTGATGGTCAAGTTACCAATCTGGAACCTGGTAAATATACCTTCAGGGCCACGGCTCAGGACGGATGTTATGATGAAACCACCATTACCGTAGGTGGTTTTAATGATGGAAATACAACTTGCGGCAAACCACTTGTCAACAAACTGGGTGAAGATTTCTACGAGGTATCGCCTAAGATTCACGAAACATCCGGCTCGCTGCTTTCTATCTCTGAACTCAGGGATAGAGACAATATTATCAAGGGTGAATATGATCAATATGCCGAATATAGAGGTGGCTTGAGTCTTGCCGATAACCTCTGCATCATCGGAATTCACCGTAAGGATGGTCAACTGATATACGATGCTACCGACCGACACGAAGGTGAATCAGAGGCGGATGCCGTCAAGAGAGCTCAACCTAAGCGCATTGGTTTTGTGGTAGAGGCTGATGCTACAGTAATCAATTTGCATGCCCTGCAATTCCTGCAGATACGCTGCTATAACCAAGGCAAGGAAGTATATCGCCATCTGATAGATGAGAACAATGCGATTAGTGCAGATATCGCAGGTTCAGACAAGCTGCAAAAGATAAGATATTCTATCGAAGTTCCAGCCTACGACAGCAAAGGCAACCCGATTCAGATGGATGAGTTCCAACTCTGGAATTCGGGTGTACTCAATCTGGGCGGTTCTAAACTCCGTATCTACTATGCCTTTATCGAAGAGGCTTCCGACGACTGTTCTTCGCCACTTGCATGTAGCAGTATGGTGATGTCGCATAATCATTCACATACTACCATCAATGCTAATGAAACCAAATTTGGCGGAGCGGTGAGTGTGGCTACTGTAGATGATAACTTAGGTTATCTGGTGGATGATGACTTGAATACCTATATGGCGGTTGCCAATACGGTAAGTCTGGGAGTTGGTCAAACATTCGCCGTAAAGATGGGTAAAACACTCGACTATCATCATCAGTTGGGAATTGTCATTGACAACAAGACTTTCCTGGCAGCCGTAAAAGTAGGAAACTGGCTAACGGTAGAAACCTTCAAAGACGGTAATTCTACGGGAGATAAATTTACCGACTGGAAGGTGATTTCCGCTAATGTAGCGGGTTATGGCGATAAGAATATCCTCTTCTTTCAGCCAAAGAAAGCGTATGACGAGGTGCGATTAACTTTAGCCAATATTGTAGGCGCATTGGATGTGCAGAAATTCTACGGACTCGTGACACGTGGTGATATTGATAATGATGGTATTCCTGACTGTAAGGACGACAAGTCGTGCGTAGATGGTGTAGACGATATCGTTGTCAACAATGTATGCGTAGGAGATAAGATTGTCGTAACTGCTACCGGATTGACCGGAGTAGATTATCATCTTTACTTCGGTGATAAGAATGCGGGAGATAATGGCATCGTGTCTCTGCATTCTACATCAGACACCAAGAACAATATCCAATATACCTACACCACCAAGAAGCCGGGCGAATATCAGCTCACCTTCTTCGACGGCAGCTGGACGCCACTCTCTTCAGTAGTATATCAGGTTCATCCATTACAGACCCGATGGCTTCCGAGTGCATCTACCAATGAATGGAACAAGTGGGACAACTGGAGCGACGGTTCGCCTTACTGCTGCACCAACGCCATCATCTCGTCGGATGCCGATAACTTCCCAATGCTGGGAACGCCAGTGAAGCCAGCCGACTACTGCTGCAAGGACATCTTCTTCGAACCCCGTTCGGCGGTGGATAACGTGCCATCGCTCAACTATCGCAAGGCATGGGTAGAACTGGAGCAGAAGCCGAACCATTACTATCTGCTGAGTGCACCGCTCAAGCAGATGTACACGGGCGATATGTTCATGCCAGCCGACACCACGAAGGCGAACTACTTCGAGGATCTGAACGAAGAAAACTGGAAGGAACAGCGCTTCAACCCAAGCATCTACCAGCGCCTCTGGGCGGCTGCGTATCCGGGTAAGATCTATTCTCTCGATAGCAAGGGGAATGCAGGCTTGAAGGATGAAACGCTTGCCGTGAGCGAGGCCACCTGGTCGCACAACTTCAATGCCGTGGCTAAGCCTTACGGCATGGGTGAAGGCTTCTCTATGTGGATAGACAACGGCAATCTGCCGGCTACCAATAAGTTCAGTATCCGCCTGCCTAAGGCGCATAAAGAATATAGTTACTTCGTGGATTACGATCAGGAGAAAGTGGCTAGTGAAACAGTGACGAAAGATGCAAATAAGATAAACCGCTTCATCTACGAACAGGATTCTCCGGGCGACTTGACGATGGATTATAAGTATCTGTCGGAAGGCAAGGAAGTGACGGAGAACCGCACGGTGTTCGTAGGGCAGAGCGAGTATCAGATTACGCTGAAATCGGATATTCCTACGCAGACCTTCTTGCTGGGCAACCCATTCATGAGCCGCCTGAATATCGAGAAGTTCCTGGAGGTGAATGAGAACGTGAGCAGTGTGAAGGTGGAAGTAGAGAATGAATTAGAAGGTATGGAAGAGCAAACTGTAAGCAAGGTCGCTTCTACGGGCAATGCCACCACCATCGCCCCAATGCAGGCATTCTATGTTACCACAAATGATGAGCCGAGTACGCAAATCATCCTGCTGCTCACCCCAGAAATGATTGGTGGAAGCAAGAAGGCTACTGAGGAAAGTAAACCTGCTGAAGCCAAGGGACTGAAAGTGTGTGTGGAAAGCCTGAAGACGCGAAGCAAATCAGCAGCTATGCTGGTGATGGAGAATTCAGAAACTGCTTATGATGTTTCTGCCGGTTCTTCTTTCAAGAACTCTGTGTTGGTTCCAACTCTTCTGGATAGTGAAGTGAAGTCACCTTTGAAGGTATTTGGTATTCAGCAGAGTCAGGCTTACGATATCCTTCCGATGACTGGCGCTACATCTTTAGGAATCTATCTGTCGCAAAAGGATAGCATCCGTATCGAGGTAAAACCTATTCAGGGTGTTGATATGAGCGGATATGTTCTCCATGATATGCTTTCGGGTGCCGATTATTCACTCGATTCTCCTCTCATTATTGCGGATGCCGAGACCTCGTTAGGCAGATTTGTTATCAGAAGCCGTTATGGAAGTACAGATGTGACATCTGTCGATACTGATCAGCGCATCAGTATTGTTCAGGAAGGTTCTTCTGTCCTCGTGCAATCTGCCTGCGGTCTGCTCAAGAGTGTCAAGGTCATAGACCTGAATGGCAGAATCATCAGCAGGGTACAGGGAAATGGTTCAAGGTGTTTAAAGGCGAGCATAGCCACAGGCATTCAAATCATACACATAGAATTGACAGATGGTAGCAGTAAGGACTATAAGATGATTTTCTAAGTAAGGCTGTACAGTGGTACAGCTAATTACATCTTTTACTTATAATTATCCCTGCCAGCTTGTGAAAGCCGGCAGGGCTTTTATAATAGTCTTTCCCGAAAGAGCAACAACATAACAATAAGGAACGCAAGCCCCGCCTAGCAGAGTAAAACGCTCTCGCTAGGCGGGGCTTTTGCATATACTTAAAAACCATAATAATATGAAAGAAGAAGAACAAAAACCAAAAAGCAACCAGTGGGCTCCTGATGATGAGGGAGCCAAGAACTTTGTCAACCAGCCGGGCTATCAAAAAGAAGCCATGGGTATGGTTAACCTGATCGTTGATGTAATGAATGATACCCATGAATACAAAGAGGCGATGTTCTGCAAACATTTACTGATGGAATGCAGTCGCAAGCATCATCTTGATTTAGAAGAGCAGATAGAACGTGTGGTGGCACATGCTCAGGACATAGATGAGTTTGGAAAGTATATGAAAGCCAAGAAAGGCGAATTGAACCCCAAGCATATATCTGAGCAGGAGTTTGCTTATGCCATCGACCAGCTGATGGAGTCTGTAGATGAATCAGGCAAGTACATATTCAAGATTCAGCGCCACTGGATTGCCGTGTTCAGAGTAGCCGTAGATTTGCATTTAATAGGAGAGAATGACTACAAGGGTTTCTGTAACTGGATAGATACGATTCACCCGGGAGCTTTCAGAGTAAAGCTGACGCAGGGTGATCTGAAGCAGATCAGCAACTCGGATTGTTATATGAAACCATTCGATAAATGGGGATATGCTCCGATGGGAAACGTGAAGAAAGAACCTTATATTGCGATGACCCATGTGGTGGTTTGCTTCAGAAATCTGTTGGGAATCGACGAAAAAATTGCTTGAAAACGGCTCAGAAATAACCCTCGTTATAACTTTATAACCCTCGAAATAACCGCAGGGCTATTTGCTTGGTCAGTATCAGATTTCGCCGTACCTTTGCCTCGCAATCAG
>NZ_QUCG01000008.1:0-290 GCF_003473645.1 Prevotella sp. AM23-5
AGTACGCGTACATAGTACGTACTAGGTAAATACAAAAATATTTTCGTACCTTTGCACCCGTAATCAGGCAAGTAAAGTCTGGTTGCGGACGTTTTTTGTTTATAGGAATCCGGTGCCGTTCCTGAAAACAGAAATTTGGTGAATATCTCGCAGTCCAACCCTTTAACATTACTGAAGTTTCGCATGTGGTTTAAGTACGGGCTGAAGGCCCAAAAGCTCCTAGCCCAGGGCAACGCCCTGGGTATAAAAGCAATCAGCAAGGCGCCCTGTAAGGGCAAAAGCCTTATAAA
>NZ_QUCG01000008.1:300-78579 GCF_003473645.1 Prevotella sp. AM23-5
AAAAGCCTTATAAATAAAGCTTTTGCCCTTACAGGGCGACAGGGTTGCGTCCATAATAACCCAGGGCGATGCCCTGGGCTAGGGGCTTCTGCCCTTTCAGGGCGTGTGGAGCTTACATGCGAAACTTGAGTAACATTATAAATTAATATGGTAAGAAAAATTTATTTTTCTTTGACGCAGGCATAGTCAAGGCTAATCGATGATGCAAAGAAACTGGTGAACCGCCATTACATCGAGAAAAATCCTCCGAAGGGAGCAAAATGCCGACGGAGCTGACGGAATGCAAGGCGGAAAGGTGTTCAGTATTCAGTTATTCAGTTTTAAGAAGCTATTATTTCGTTACGACGGACTCAACCTGAGAGCGTATAACTCACTGAAGATGAGTACCTTTACAGATATCCGAACTCCACAGCAGAAGGCGGCGCTGAAAGCGCTCATTGAGCAACTGAAGGAGGAATACCGAGGCGACGGTACATGGGCACAATGAGTTCGGCAGCAAGGATTGTCCTTGCTTCGATGTAAAGAAGGAGTGGGGTGAATAAACCAAAAAGGAAACAAAAAAAGCCTTGGTTGCCAAAATAGCAACCAAGGCTCATTATGTTAGAATCCAATTTTTATTTTGAGATTAGATCTGCTCGCTCCAATCCTCCTGGCTCTTACGAACGTAAGTCTGGTAACGGAGCTTAGCCATCTTCTCTGCCTGAGAGAAGAGCTCATCAGCCTCCTTAGGGAATGCCTTCTGTACAGAGAGGTAACGAACCTCACCGAGCAAGAAGTCGCGGAAGTTCTCCCAGTTAGGTGCCTTAGAGTCGAGTGTGAATGGGTTCTTACCCTCATCAGCCAACAGTGGGTTGTAACGCCACAAGTGCCAGTAACCGCACTCAACAGCCAACTCTTCCTCGTGCTGTGAACGACCCATACCGCCCTTACGCTTCAAACCGTGGTTGATACATGGTGCGTAAGCGATGATGAGTGATGGACCTGGATAAGCCTCAGCCTCGCGGATAGCCTTCAATGTCTGAGCATTGTCAGCACCCATAGCTACCTGAGCTACGTAGATGTAACCGTATGTAGTCTGCATCAAACCGAGATCCTTCTTACGGATACGCTTACCCTGAGCAGCGAACTGTGCGATAGCACCGAGTGGAGTAGACTTAGAAGACTGACCACCAGTGTTAGAGTAAACCTCTGTATCAAGTACCAGGATGTTAACATCCTCACCAGAAGCCAATACGTGGTCGAGACCACCGTAACCGATATCATAAGAAGCACCGTCACCACCGATGATCCACTGTGAACGCTTAACGAGGTAGTGATCCAAAGTCTTGAGCTCCTTGCAGATAGGGCAACCCTTCTCAGCGCAGGCAGCGATGAGAGGCTTCAACTCTGCAGCAGCCTCCTTAGAACCCTCTGAATCGTTCATGTTAGCCATCCACTTGTCAGCAGCAGCTACGAACTCAGCAGAAACCTTCTCGCTAGCCTTAGCCTCCTCGAGCAAGTGAGCGATACGCTCCTTCATCTTCTTGTTACCCATTACCATACCGAGACCGAACTCGCAGAAGTCCTCGAACAATGAGTTGTCGAATGCAGGACCCTGACCCTTAGCGTTCTTTGTATATGGAGTAGATGGGATAGAAGCTGAGTAGATAGAAGAACAACCAGTAGCGTTAGCAATCATCTGACGATCACCGAAGAGCTGAGAAATCAACTTAACGTATGGAGTCTCACCACAACCAGAGCAAGCACCAGAGAACTCGAACAATGGCTGAGCGAACTGAGAGTTCTTAGGGCTCTGCTTGATGTCAACGAGATCCTGCTTAGAAGCAACGTTGTGTACGAGGTACTCCCAGTTAGCTGCTTCCTTGACCATATCCTCTGCATCAACGTTGAATGGAACCATTGTCAACGCCTTCTCACCCTTCTTACCTGGGCAGACGTCAGCACAGTTACCACAACCCAGACAGTCGAGTACTGAAGTCTCGATGCGGAAGTGCATACCAGCCAATGCCTTAGGTGCCTTAACATCCTGAGTCTCGAGACCCTCGATGCCTGCGAGCTCCTCGTCGGTCAATACGAATGGACGGATAGCTGCGTGAGGACAAACGAATGAACACTTGTTACACTGGATACAGTTCTCAACGTTCCATACTGGTACGAATGCCTCAACACCACGCTTCTCGAATGCTGCTGTACCGTTCTGCCATGTACCGTCAACTGTATTGTGCTTAACGAAGTCAGAAACCTTCAAGAGGTCACCTGCCTGGCCGTTGATAGGACGAACGAGCTCCTTAACGAATGCTGGAGCGTTATCCTCCTTAGCCTCATCGTCAGCGAGGTTAGCCCAAGCTGGATCTACAGCCAACTGCTTGTACTCACCACCACGGTCAACAGCGCCGAAGTTCTTGTCAACAACGTCCTGACCCTTCTTAGAGTAAGACTTAACGATGAATGCCTTCATCTGCTCTACAGCGAGATCCAAAGGAATAACCTCTGTGATACGGAAGAATGCAGACTGGAGGATGGTGTTGGTACGGTTGCCGAGACCAATCTCCTGAGCAATCTTAGTTGCGTTGATATAGTAAACTGTGATGTTGTTCTGAGCGAAGTAACGCTTTACCTTGTTAGGGATGAAGTTAACCAACTCCTCACCGTCGAAGATAGTGTTCAACAGGAAGAAACCGTTCTTACGCAAACCACGTGTAACATCATACATGTGGAGGTAAGCCTGTACGTGGCAAGCTACGAAGTTAGGAGTATTTACCTGGTATGCGCTGTGGATAGGGCTGTCGCCGAAACGCAAGTGAGAGCAGGTGAAACCACCAGACTTCTTAGAGTCGTAAGAGAAGTATGCCTGGCAATACTTGTTGGTATTGTTACCGATAATCTGAACTGAGTTCTTGTTAGCACCAACAGTACCGTCAGCACCCAAACCATAGAACTTAGCCTCGAACAAGCCTTCGCCACCCATTGGGATCTCCTCCTCTTCTGGGAGAGAAGTGAATGTAACGTCATCAACGATACCTACAGTGAAGTGGTTCTTTGGCTGTGGCAACTCGAGGTTCTTGAATACAGCAACAATCTTAGCTGGAGTTGTATCAGAAGAACCGAGACCGTAGCGACCGCCAACGATCAATGGCTTGCGCTCGTCATCGTAGAGAGCTGACTTAACGTCGAGGTACAATGGTTCACCCTCTGCACCTGGCTCCTTAGTACGGTCGAGAACAGCGATACGCTTAACTGTAGCTGGGATTACCTTCTTCAGGAAGTCAACAGAGAATGGACGGTACAGGTGAACTGCAACCATACCAACCTTCTTGCCCTGCTTGTTCAAGTAGTCGATAGCCTCGCGAGCTGGCTCTGTAGCAGAACCCATCAGGATGATGATGTTCTCAGCATCCTCAGCACCATAGTAGTTGAAGAGGTGGTACTCACGGCCAGTGATCTTAGTCATCTCCTGGCAGTACTTCTCTACTACCTCAGGGATTGCATCGTAGTAAGGGTTGCAAGCCTCACGGTGAGTGAAGAATGTCTCTGGGTTCTCAGCGGTACCGCGAGTAACAGGACGCTCAGGAGTCAAAGCACGGTTACGGAAGTCCTCGATGAACTCTTCCTTAACCAATGGACGGATGTCTTCCATATCCATCTCCTCGATCTTGTGGTACTCGTGAGAAGTACGGAAACCGTCGAAGAAGTTAATGAAAGGAACCTTTGTCTCCAATGTAGCCAAGTGAGGAACTGCAGAGAGGTCCATCACCTCCTGAACAGAACCAGAGCAGAACATAGCGAAGCCAGTCTGACGGCAAGCCATTACGTCCTGGTGGTCACCGAAGATACAAAGTGAGTGAGAAGCCAATGTACGAGCTGATACGTTGAATACGCAAGGGAGCAACTCACCAGCAATCTTGTACATATTAGGAATCATCAACAACAAACCCTGAGAAGCAGTGTAAGTTGAAGTCAAGGCACCAGCCTGGAGAGAACCGTGAACTGCACCGGCAGCACCAGCCTCAGACTCCATTTCCTGGATAGAAACTCGCTGACCGAAAAGGTTCTTACGACCTTTGGCAGCCCATTCATCTACATGCTCCGCCATTGGAGATGATGGAGTAATAGGGTAGATAGCAGCAACCTCTGTAAACATGTAGCTTACGTGTGCGGCAGCTGTGTTACCATCACAAGTGATAAATTTTTTCTCTTTAGCCATTTTACTTTTAGATAAAATATTAAAAATGTTTTGTATTTAATTCTTCTTTTCGAAATTTCGTTAATACAGGAATCCCAAGAGCCATAACGGAATCTTGTTGTCCTTGCCCACCTCCGTATTGTAACGGGCATAGATGGTATCTGGATTACTACGCATCTTGTTGGGAGTTTGTGCATCACAGATTCTGAATTTCCTGTTGCCATCCACTGTATAATAGTGGTCTTTGCCGCCCTGGTGAACTTTGTGGTCTTTCCAAAGTGAATTGACGAAGAATGTTTCCATCACTTCCTGCTTGTCAATCTGTATAGGATAGATCGCGTACATCAAGTTAGTATTATGCATCATCACCTTGGATGGTTTCTTCGGAAAATCCTGCCCCTCTGGATAGATCATGTTGATGAGTCTGGAATCCGCCAGATACTTAATGTAGTTCATCACGGTTGCCCTACTTGTATTGATGCTTTCGGCCAGCTGGCTCACGTTGGGAGCCTTGGCGCCTTCGACAGCCAACTCGTAGAACAGGCGTTTTATTTTTGGCAGATACTTCAGTTCTATCTGCTTGATGAGGAGGATGTCAACCTCGGTCATCATATTCATTGTCTTTAGTAGATTCTCTGTGAAGTTACGCTGTTCCAAGAAGAATGGGTAGAAGCCATGATGCAGATAATCATTGAAGTATTTCATCGGACTCACCTTGGGAAGGATCTGCTTGATGATGTGTTCATGATTGCGGAGAATATCTTCGAGCTCGTATGGCTGGAAATCGTTGCCCGTCTTCAGATTGATATATTCTCTGAATGAGAAGCCACGGAGATTGTAACTCTTCACGATGCCATTGAGTTCTGGATTCTCTTCCTTCAAGCGCATGACGCTGGAACCTGTAAACACGATCTTCAATTCAGGATACAAGTCGTAGCATTTGCGGAGCTCCTTGCTCCAGTCCTGCTGTTTGAACACCTGGTCTATCAGGAGTGTTCGTCCACCTTGATTCACAAAGTCACCTGCAAAATCGGCAATACCTCTGCTCTGGAAATAGAAGTTGTTCATGTTCACATACAAGCACTTGCGATCGTATGGTCCAAAGTGTTCCTTGGCATACTGGAGGAGAAAGGTAGATTTGCCTACGCCTCTAGTGCCTTTGATGCCAATCATACGATCGTTCCAGTCAATCTCATCCATCAAGGTTCGTCTGACTGGAGCATCTGTATGCTCAACTAGGTATGTATGTGTTCTGAAGAATGCTTCTTCCATGCGTTTAATATTGATTCATATTTGTTTTTTACGATGCAAAGGTAATAATATATTTTAAATTTGCAAACTCTAGATAGCAAAAACTAACATTTTTTTCATTATTTAGCACTTTTCTAAGTAAAACTTACCTTCTTTTGCCGTTTTTCTCTCAATAATTTGTATCTTTGCAGTATGAAACTACATATCTTCAATCCAGAACACGATTTGGCATTGGCCGCTCATTTGCGACAGTTTACCGCTCCACATGCAGGAAGACAGTTGCGAAGCGACCTTGCATTCATACCTGCCTTGTGGGCAGATCAGGGTGACTTGGTGCTTGTTGACGACATAGACAATGCACGCGATAAGGTGCGCCATTTTGGAGAACACCTGTTGGAAAAAGTTGAGTTTATAACCAAACTGCAGCTTGAGCATCTGCTTAAGACGGAGTTTATAGACTGCGTGCATCCTTGGGGATGGGACTTGAGTCTGAAAGGCGAGCTGGAACGTATCGGTTTGCCAGAGATTATGCTGCCTACTGATGAGGTATTAGATAAGGTACGCGCGATAAGCAGCCGCCAATGGGCTGCTGAACATCTGCAGCAGAATGTAGTGTATGCAGATAACTTTGCTCTGGTTAAGGAATGCGTGATGAAGTGGGGCAAGGCTGTAGTCAAGGCTCCTTGGAGCAGCAGTGGTAGAGGCGTGAAATATGTTTCTGCCGATGAGTTCCGGACAAACGGTGAATATCCGGCTTTCCAACGCTGGGTAAGCAACATCATCTTCAGACAGGGTGGTGTTACCGTAGAGCCATATTATAATAAGGTGAAAGATTTTGGTATGGAATTCGAGATGCGTGACGGCAAGGTACACTATCTGGGACTCTCGCTCTTCGATACCGTCAAAAATGCCTATACCGGTAACTTGCTCTGCTCTGAAGAAGAGAAGATTGAAATGATGAAGAAATACATCAGTGAAGATGTGCTTCTCTCTGCAAGACAGAAGATTATTGATATAGTTGAACCTGCGTTAAAGGAAAACTATAATGGGCCGTTTGGAGTAGATATGATGATTGCAGCAAAGGATGGTCAGTTAGAACTTGTATCTTGTATCGAATTGAATCTTCGCAGAACGATGGGGCATGTGGCTCTTGAGTTAGCCAAGATAACCAAACCTCAGAGTCTTATGCGTGTTGACTTCGATGGTAACAGATATCATTTGCGTGTGTTGCCAGGTAATGAGGCAGTTAACGAGTCTTAAATTTTTGCCTTCCGATGCAAGGAATCGCAGCAACTTGCATTTCATAGACAGATTATCAACAAAATTAAAAGATTATGAAAAAGAGAAATGACAGTAAGATAACTATGGCAGCCCTGATGATGATGGCTGCAATGGCTATGACTTCTTGTGCTAGCAGCAAGAAAATAAACGGTGATTCCAATGCAAGCAAGGACAGCGAAATGGGTAAGAATGAAGAGAATTTGGATAATAGCTATCTTGTTCTTTCTGACACCCAGCAGGATATTGTGAAGAAGAACAATGCATTTGCGCTTCGTCTCTTCAATAAGGTTACAGATATGGAGTCTAAGGTGATTTCACCTATGAGCGTATCTTATCTGATGGGAATGCTGGCAAATGGTGCGGATGGAATCACGCAGCAGGAGATCTTGAAAGCTATCGGTTGCGAAGGAGTTTCTGTCAGCGATCTGAATGAGCTTTATAAGGCGATGCTTCTTAATGCCAATCATCAAGACAAGCAGACAACTGTTAATATTGCCAATTATATCGCAGTAAACAAGAACTTCCAGCTCAACAAGGATTTCTGTCAGAAAGTGAGCGATAGTTATTTGGCTGGTATCGAAAGTCTTGACTTCACTTCTACCAAGACTACCGACCGTATCAATGGCTGGTGCAAGGAAAAGACCAACGGCATGATTCCCCGCATTATTGATCAGGTTTCAGCCGATGCAGTATCGTATTTGATGAATGCCATCTATTTCAAGGGAACATGGCAGAACAAGTTCAATGCCAAGGACACTAAGCTGGAGAACTTCCGTGGCTATACACGTGATATTCAGAAAGTAGAAATGATGCATCAGGTAAAGAAGCTCTTCTATGCTGAGAACAAGGATTTCAAGGCTGTAGATCTTCCTTATGGCAATGGTAGCTATCGCATGCTGGTACTTCTGCCAAATGAGGGCAAGAATATCCAAGAAATGATGAAAGGTTTGGATGAAGAGAAGCTGAATCAGATTTCGCAGAATATGGAAAACTGTATGGTGAATCTCAAGTTGCCTAAATTTACCATCGAGCAGGAACTGCCTCTGAATGCAATCATCAGTGATTTGGGTGCTCCTTCTATGTTTGTGGCAGGCAAAGCGAACTTCAGTCATTTTGCTGACGGCAATTTCTTTGTAAGCAAGATGCTCCAGAAGGCAAAGATAGAGGTGAATGAGCAGGGAACAAAGGCTGCTGCTGTAACAGCTGCCGTGATGCTGACAGCCATGGCACCTGAGGAGACAAGAAATGTGGAGTTCATCGCTGACCGTCCATTCGTGTATATGATTCAGGACAGTCAGAGTGGCGGTATCCTTTTTATGGGACAATATTGCGGAACAAATTAATTCTCAAGAATAACAGAATAAAAAAATCCCTTAGGCTTGTGGAAGTCTAAGGGATTTCTTTTTATCCGAATTTCTCAACGAACTCATCTTCCGTGATGATAGGGATGTTGAGTTCGTGTGCCTTCTTGTTCTTTGAACTCTGCGAGGCAGCATCGTTATTAATCAGATAGTTGGTACTCTTGCTTACGCTTCCCGTCACCTTGCCACCTTGGCTTTCGATGTAAGCCTTCAGCTCGGTGCGGTTTTTATAATGATAAAGATCGCCCGTTACAACGAAGGTTAGTCCTTCACACTGCGTACCTTTCTCTACAGGAGCCTGTTCTGTAATGGTCAGCTCCTTCATCAGATGCTGTACATGAGCGAAGTTGTTGTCATCTTTGAACCAGGCGATGAATTTGGCACTTTTTTCCGGTCCAATGCCGTCGATGCTGGCAAACTCATCATCAAACATGCAGAGTCGTGCGGTTTCTATCAGTTTCTGGACAGGATAGCGTTCAATCAGCTTTTTGGCGACATCGCCTCCACACAGCGGGATGTTCAGTGCATAGAGCAGATGACGCCCATCTGTATTCCGGCTTTTGCGGATGCTTTCCAGCATATTGCCTACACTCTTCTTTCCGAATCCTTCCCAGGAAGAGATGACATAGGCATGATCAGAAAGATGATAAAAGTCTGCATACTCACTGATCAAGCCTTCGTTTACCAGCTTCCAGATAGTCTGTTCTGAGATTCCTTCTATGTTCAGGCCTTCCTTGCTCACGAATCTGGCAAACTTCTTAATCTGCTTGGCTGCACAATGTGGGTTGGTGCAATGCAGAGTCTTCGTACCGCTTTCGCTTTCTCTAACGGTGGCTTCAGCATGACAGACAGGACACACTTCAGGAATTTCAAAAACACCCAGTGATTCTGTTACATTGATCACCTTCGGGATTATCTTGTTGGCCTTGATTACCTGCAATCGGGTTCCCTTGCCTCCGATACCCAAACGCTCGCATTCACTTACATTGCAGAGAGATGCTCGCTGAACAGTTGTGCCTTCCAGTTCTACAGGCTTGAAGACAGCCACAGGAGTGATGGTATTGGCAGCACACGACCATTCGATGTGGTCGAGTTCGGTATCGGCGTGCTCATCTTGCCATTTGAAGGCGTAACCGGCTCTTGTTGCATGATGACCTGTTACGGAACCAGTGGCAGCATAGGAGGTGTCATCGTAGCAGATGACGAGACCATCAACAGGGAAAGGATTCTTTTTGTTGGTCACCTTAGCTGTAAAAGCATCAATTTCCTTTTGGATGTTATCAGAAGTTGGCTGCTCTATCTTCTGGCGTTCTACCGGATGAAAACCCTGTTCTTCCAACCACAGCATTCTTTTGCCCCATGATGTGATTTCCTGTTCGCAATAAACCAGGGTGAAAGGAATCCATTGGATGTGACGCTGCTTTACTTCTTCTACATCTTTCAAAGAAAGAGATCCGGATGCAAGATTGCGCGGATTGGCGTAATCACCTTCGCTTTCGATGATAAACTGCTCGAAGTCGGCATAGGAGATGACAGCCTCGCCACGAATCACGAGATGTCCCTTTTCCGTGATAGACTGCGGAATACCACTGATAGCTGGTGCCAGATGCGTAATGTTGGTGCCAATATGACCATTACCGCGAGTTACCACCTTGGTCAGTTTGCCATTGTCGTATGTCACAACCAAGGTGAGGCCATCCAGCTTCCAGGAAATCCAGATAGGGCGGTTTTCTGCCCACTTGACGAGGTCGCTGACCTTCTTGGTCTTTGCCAGAGAGAGAGCTGCGAACTCGTGTTCTTCCTTCTGACCGACGATAGTATCTTCAGAAACTTTGTTGGTAGGGGAATCGGGGAGAATTTCGCCGGTTTCCTCTTCCAGCTTCTTGAGTTGGTCGAACAGCGCATCCCATTCGTAATCGGTAAGGATTTCACCTTTGCCGTTATAATAAACATCAGAAGCTTGGTTCAGTTGATTGACCAAGCTTCTCATTCTATTTAATTTATCCTCCATAATGTCTATAAATCGTTATTGTATTTGTGGCTGTATCGTTTGCTTTTCGAAAGCAAAGCGCATACCTCTGTTCCCATAGTTGATTCTTCCGCAGATGCAGAAGCCCATGGAAGAGAGCAAGTTAATCATCGGAAGATTATCGAAATTGGTATCTACCTTGATGCTAGGAACCTTTTCTACCTCGCAGAGACTATTCACCTTATTAATAAATATACGTGCGAAACCCTCACGCTGATATTTAGGCAACGTAGCAAAGCGGTGTATTACATAATAATCGCCTGTGGTAAGCCAGTCGCCATCGATAAAATCGTACTGTGGTTCACCATTGAGTGCTACTGCACCATAGACAGCCACCTCGCCATCTACGGTAAGTACGTATGCGTTACCATTGTTGATGTCGTCTTTTATATCGTGCTCAGCAGGATAGTCATTAGTCCACTGATGACGTCCTGATGCGATCATAGAGCGACGAGCCTGGTCAATGATGTTCCAACACGCCTCAAAGTCCTTAATATATGCAGGTCGAAAATCGGTCTTCATTTCTTTGTATATTCACTTAATTATTTATTAATCGGGTGCAAATTTAACAAAAAAAAACGAATTAAAAGTACAAACGAAGAAAAAACTGCATTTTTACCCGCATTTTTCCTTTAATTTCTGTTTTTTTCATCTTTTCGGTAGTTAAAATGCGCTATTATCTCTTAAGTCTTACAAGTAAAATATAACGCCCTGTGAGGACAAAAAACATAAATCTCTTCATGCTTTTGCCTGACAGGGCGACTTCCCTTAGAGTGCTAAAGTCTTATCAAGTTCGGCGATAATAGCATCCTTCTGGTCCTTGATGTGCTGACCGATGAATACAATCTTGATCATACGGTCACCAAGTTTCTCATCCCATTCCTTCTCGAGCTGCGGATTGTTCTTGCGCAGTTCTGCGAGCTGGTCGGCTGGCATTGTTGCGAGCCACTGACCAGCCTGCTTGACTGTCTTCTGCTGACCTGCCTGCTCGAAAACATAGCACATATCTGGTTCATCAGCAAAATAGCAGATACCCTTGGCACGAACAATGTCACGAGGCCATTTTCTTGCAACAAACTCATCGAAGAGACCCAGGTCGAATGCCTTGCGGCGATAATATACGAAGGTTCCGATACCATATTCCTCAACCTCGCCACCTTCGTGGTCATGGTCATGATCGTGATGATGGTGGTGGTGGTGACCATGTTCATGATCCTCGTGATCGTGATGGTGATGCTCATGCTCTTCTTCTTCATGGTCCTCTTCTCCGCTTCGTTCAGATTCGATTTCCTGAATCCAGCCTGCTGATGTTGCAACAGTCTGCCAGTCAAACTTGTGAGTATTGACAATCAGATCGAGATCTACATCACCATAGTTACATTCGAAAATCTCTGCCTTAGGCTGGATGGCGCGGATAATCTGCTTCAGGTGCTCCAACTCCTTAGGCTCCACATCTGCTGCCTTATTGAGAAGGATGATGTTACAGAATTCCATCTGCTGGATGACGAGAGAAGCGAGATCTTCCTCATCGAGGTTTGGCTTCATCAAATCAGAACCATTGGCAAACTCGTCCTTCATACGAAGTGCATCAACTACAGTAACGATGCTGTCTAGGCGCAAGATACCGTTCTTGATATACTGAGGACCCAGGGATGGGATAGAGCAGATGGTCTGTGCTATAGGTGCAGGCTCGCAGATACCGCTTGCCTCTATTACAATATAGTCGAAACGCTTCATATCTACGATTTCCTTGAGCTGTTCTACAAGGTCCATCTTCAAGGTACAGCAAATACATCCATTCTGGAGTGAAACCAGGGAATCATCCTTCTGACCTACCACACCACCTTTCTCTATGAGAGCTGCATCAATATTCACCTCACCGATATCGTTGACGATAACGGCAAATTTGATACCCTTCTTGTTAGCCAAAATCTTGTTGAGCAGGGTAGTCTTACCACTGCCCAGATAGCCTGTCAAAAGCAGGACTGGAACTTCTTTATTGTTCATAAATGCCTCTTTTTATAGTGTTATACTTTAATTACAAAAACGGGAGCAGCAAATAACATGCCACTCCCGCCTTATGAAAAGTTAATTATTACTTACGATAGTTATCAAGACCCTTATGCAAGAAGTCAAGATAAGCACTGACATCCTCCTTGAAGCTGAATGCAGCGTTCAGAGGATTTCCCTCATTATCCACAGGAATGTAGAATGGCTGGGCATTAGCACCAAACTTGCTTGCCTGCAAGTAGCTCCACTTGTCGCCGATGGTTCTCAATGTACGCTTTTCGCCATTGAAAGTCACCTCCATAGGCTGTGACAATGGAGTCTTGTCATCTACATAGAGAGAGATGAGTACGTAGTCCTTTGTCAAAATGTCAGTAACACTAGGGTCTGTCCAGACAGAAGCCTCCATCTTACGGCAGTTGACACAACCGTATCCGGTAAAGTCAATCAGTACTGGCTTGCCTGCTGCCTTCGCTGCTGCCATACCTTCCTCGTAGTCCTTATAGGCAGGTTCTACCACCTTGGTGTTCAGGTTGAAATCCTGGGTATTTACTGGTGGGGCAAAAGCACTTACTGCCTTGCAAGGAGCACCCCAAAGACCAGGAATCATATAAACAGAGAAAGCCAAGGAACAAAGACCAAGCATAATGCAAGCTACTGGCATTGGCTTGTTGAGGTCACCGCCGATAGCATCTACCTGGAATTTCAACTTGCCAATCAGGTAGAGACCGAGCAGGCCGAAGATGACAATCCAGAGTGAGAGGAATACCTCACGATCCATAATGTGCCAGCCATAAGCCAAATCTGCTACAGACAAGAACTTCAAAGAGAAGGCAAGCTCAATGAAACCAAGCACAATCTTGATGGTCTCCATCCAGGAACCAGACTTAGGAGCTGATTTCAACCAAGATGGGAAGAGTGCAAAGAGGGTGAATGGCAAGGCGAGAGCAAGGGCAAAACCAAACATACCAATGGTTGGTGCCAACCAGTCACCTGATGTAACTGTCTGTACCAGAAGCAGGCCGATGATAGGAGCGGTACAAGAGAAACTTACGAGCACGAGTGTGAACGCCATCAGGAAGATGCTGATGAGTCCGGTTGTGCTGGAAGCTTTATTATCTACAGCATTACCCCAACTGTCTGGCAACTTGATTTCGAACCATCCGAAGAATGAGAAAGCGAAGACTGCCAGAAGCAAGAAGAGGATAATGTTGAACACGGCACTTGTACTAAGCGCATTGAGAGTGCTAGGACCTGCGATGGCTGTAACGGTGAGACCGAGTGCCAAGTATATGATGACAATACTCAAACCATAAGTGATGGCATCGCGGATACCCTTCTTCTTGTCATTCTTGGCACGCTTCAGGAAGAAGCTTACTGTCATCGGAATGATAGGCCAGATACATGGCATTACAAGAGCGAGCAAACCGCCCACAAAACCGATAATGAAGATATAGAAGAGTGAATGGTTGGCAATGTCATTGTTGCCACCAAACGCCTGAAGCTCCTTTACAACCGGTTTCCACCAAGCCTTAGCATCATCACCATCTACAGAGAATGAAGAATCAATATTAGCTGTGCTATCTACTTTCTCTGCTACGGCAAGTTGAGCCAAAGAGTCTGCTTTCGCCTTAGCGATAGCTGCTGGATCTTCTACCTTTCCGTTAGCTTTCGCATCTTCAGGGCTGACAGCATCCTTACCATCTACAGCAGGAGATTTACCACTATGCTTGAAGCTTGCCTCGCTAGGAGGAAGACAATTCTGGTCGCTGCAAGCGCCATACTCTAAATAAGCATCGATAAGATAGTTAGGCTTGGTGAACTTCACTTTCTGTACGAAAGTAGCGCTACCCTCGAAGAAGCGTAACTTCATCTCAAAGAGAGGGTCGAACTTGGAAATTTCATGGCCACGAGCCTGCAACTTGCCTACGAGTTCTACACCGTCAAGCTTGTTTACGTTAAAAGTGGCTGAAATAGGTCCGTCTGCGCCCAAACCTGTAGAATAGACATGCCATCCCGGTTGAATCTTTCCATTAAACACGATTTCCGCTACAGCGGTTCCATTGGTCTTGAGCGAGGTAGAGAACTTCACAGGGTTCATCATCTGCGCATGAGCCAATATTACTACGAAGAGTAACTGTAAAACTGCAATAAACTTTTTCATTTTTATTTATGTACTAATTTTGATTGCAAAGATACTAAATTTTGTTTTAAATACGGCTATGAACCAAGTACGGTTACTAGTCTTTTAGTTTTTTTTAGAAAAAATGCTATAAAATCATCACGTCGTCTTGGTAATATTGCAAAAAAACTGTAATTTTGTAGCCAAATTGCGAATGAGAAAAATAAGATTATACATATTCAGTCTCTGGATAGCTACATTGAGCATATTGCTATCCACGGTGATGACCCATCATCACCACATGGGGCGTATCTGTATGATTCAGGAGCAATGTGAGCAGGATGGCAACATCAATGATGAGCATACCGACCATCATGATCAGGAAAATGATA
Organism: Prevotella sp. AM23-5; assembly: GCF_003473645.1. Lineage (NCBI taxonomy): Bacteria > Pseudomonadati > Bacteroidota > Bacteroidia > Bacteroidales > Prevotellaceae > Prevotella > Prevotella sp. AM23-5. The sequence continues at coordinate 14,927 of NZ_QUCG01000008.1, forward strand.
GCGATCGTGAGAACTGTAGCGTTCGTCAAATGCATCAGTTTGTCGTCAATTCCAAGATGGTGAAGGGTATCCGCAAGTTGCAGGTTGATGAGAACCATCAGCTTGTGGTCCTGTCCTGTTCTTCCCTTTTAACCCTCCCTCGTCTCTCACTCATTTCAGTGAGATGGCAGCATGTGGCAGCTTCTCCTCTTGCAGAGGAACTGGCGGCAGGCTATAGCAGACGGGGACCTCCTTCTATTTTATGATTTTACAAGTTTGCCACTTGGTTGCAAAAATCGATTTGAAGATTCGAATGCAACTGAGTTGCAAGATTTTTCGTGTACTTTTGCCAACGGATTTTTGATAAGATCCGTTGCGTGAAATTGTAGTGTAAAATTATAAGATAGAAGGAAAAAACAAGCATGAAAAGAGTAATTTTGATTGTCGCCGTTACGGCGATTGCCTGGGCTGGATTCGCTTTCTTTGGGAAGCAGACCGGTTCAGAGGCTCATGCACACGAGGAACATGAGCATGAAGAAGAAGTAGATTTTGATCATATTCCGTTGACTGCCAAGCAGGTAAGCACCGTAGATTTGAAGATGGGTGTGGCTGTGGAGCGTGAGATGGATGCTACCATAGAAGCGAAGGGATCGCTCGTACTGCGTGCACAGGCGATGGGGGATGTTGCCTCTTTGATGGGCGGTATCGTGAAATCTATTTTTGTAAAAGAAGGGCAGCTTGTTCATAAAGGACAGGTTGTTGCTACCGTTGAAAATACAGATGTGGTAAGTCTTCAGCGTGAGTACTACTCTGCAGCCAAGGAGTGTGAACTTGCCAAAGCTGATTTGGAGCGCCAACTTCTGCTCAGTAAGCAGGGAGCAGGTGTGAAGCGTACCTTACAGCAGACCAAGAAAGATTACCAAGTGGCTCATGCCAATCTTTTGGGTATTGGCAGACAGCTCAGCCAGATGGGTATTTCTACTTCCGCTGTATCCAAAGGCAAGTTTACCACAGCATTCCCTTTGCATGCGCCTATCTCCGGCATCGTGAGCGAGATGACTGCCAGTCTGGGAAGTTATGCTGATATGCAGACTCCTCTGATGAAGATCAGAAACACCCAGGCAGTGGAATGCGACCTCAATGTCTTCGAGAAGGATTTGGCGAAGGTCAAGGTGGGCAATCGGGTGACCATAAACCTGACTAACCAGCCTGGTGTAAAACTTTCAGGAACCGTTTATGGTATGAACCAATACTTTAACGATAACTCGAAAGCCGTTGCTGTCCACGTAAAGTTGGATGCAGCTAGCGTGAAGAGTTATCTGCATTCTTCTTCAGCCAATACTCATGGCGGAAAGCTTTTCGCAGGTATGTATGTAAGCGGAAAGATAGCTACAGGTAGCCAGCAGTGTCTCGCCTTGCCATCCCATGCAATTGTGAGCGCAGATGGAAAGCAGTATGTCTTCGCTCTCAATGGAGCTCCCAGCAAGGGTAACTACAGCTTCTCCCGTCATGAGGTGACCACAGGCGCTTCGGATGGTAAATATACAGAGGTGAAGCTTTGCAACCATCTGCTGAAGGGCAAGGATGGAGCTGCCGGCAAGAAGATTGTAACTGCGAACGCTTATTATCTGGCTTCGCTTACAGGCGAACATGGTGAGCATGCGCATTAAGCTTTAATAGTTTTCAACGAATCATTTTTAGATTAAAGCTTATGTTTCAGAAACTTATTACTTATTCCATTCGCCACAAACTGGTGATTGGAGTACTCTCTATAGCCCTGGCGATATGGGGTGTCTGGTCGCTGGTGCATCTTCCTTTCGATTCCACCCCAGATATTACAGATAATCAGGTGCAGGTCATCACACAGGCTCCTTCGCTGGGAGCTCAGGAGGTGGAACAATACGTAACCACTCCTGTAGAGATGGCGCTTGCAAATATACCCCGCATCCAGGAACGCCGTAGCATTTCAAGAAGCGGACTCTCGGTCATCACGCTTGTCTTCGACGATGCCGCCGATATCTATTGGGCACGTTCGCAGGTGAGTCAGGTAGTGGAACAGTTGGAGAAAGAACTGCCTAAGAACACCGAGACAGAGATGGGACCTATTGCCACCGGATTGGGCGAAATCTACCACTATACCATTCGTGCCAAGGAGGGATACGAGCATAAATACTCGCTCACCCAACTCCGAACCATGCAGGACTGGATTGTGCGCAAACAGCTTTCCGGAACCCCGGGCGTTGCCGAAGTAAGCGGTTGGGGCGGCTATGTCAAGCAATATGAGGTGGCTATCAATACCGACCAGCTGAACGCCAGCGGAGTCTCCGTGAGCGAGGTGTTTGATGCCTTGCAGCGTAACAATGCCAATACGGGTGGCAGCTACATCGAGCAGAACTCCAACCAGTATTACATCCGAGGCATCGGTGTCGTGAAGAATCTGGAGGATGTTGCCAACATCACGGTGAAGACGGTGGATGGAACACCAGTCAAGGTGGGCGATGTGGCAAAGGTTCAGTTGGGCCATGCCACCCGTTTCGGTGCCGTTACCCGCAATGGCGAAGGCGAGGTGGTGGCTGGTATTGCCATCATGCTCAAGGGCGAGAACTTCCAGGATGTAATCAAAAACGTGAAGGAGCGAATCAGTCAGATTCAGAAATCATTGCCCGAAGGTGTGGTCATCGAACCGTTTATCGACCGTACCAACCTGGTGGATAGAGTAGAGGGTACCATCGCCCGCAACCTGATTGAAGGCGGACTTATCGTAATTTTCGTACTTGTGATCTTCCTAGGTAACTGGCGAGCCGGACTTGTTGTAGCAAGTGTCATCCCACTGAGTATGCTCTTTGCCTTCGGTATGATGAAGACCTTTGGCATCGACGGAAACCTGATGTCGCTGGGAGCCATCGACTTTGGTATGATAGTGGATTCTGCGGTCATCATTGTTGAAGCTGTGGTGACACATATCAATACCGGTCATTTCTCGCAGCTGGAAGTTCGTGCAGCTTATCTTGCTCAATGTCAGAATGGCGGAGCAGCAATCCCATTTGCCCTGACTCAGAAACAGATGGACGAGGAAGTTCATTTCTCTGCTTCCCGAATCCGTCAGAGTGCTGCGTTCGGTGAAATCATCATTATGATTGTATATATTCCGCTGATGACACTGGTAGGAATCGAAGGAAAGATGTTCCGTCCGATGGCACTTACGGTATTCTTTGCCATTCTGGGAGCCTTCATTCTCTCGCTTACCTATGTGCCGATGGCAAGTTCGCTGATGTTAAGTCGAAAGGTTCATACCCGAAAAACATTCTCCGACCGCGTGATTGAAAAGTTGCAGGCATGGTACCGTCCGGTTCTAGACTGGGTCTTGGCACGTAACAAGGATGTCATCACTGGTGCTGTGGCTCTTTTCTGCGTCAGTATCGTGGGCTTCAAATATCTGGGAGGCGAATTCATTCCAAGTCTGGAAGAAGGTGACTTTGCCGTGGAGATGAGTATGTCGCAGGGAACTTCATTGTCGCAGATGGTGGAGAGTTGTACCAAGGCTGAAAAGTTGCTCAAGAAGGAATATCCTGAGATCAAGCAGGTAGTAAGCCGTATAGGTAGTGCTGAGATTCCTACCGACCCGATGCCTGTAGAACGTGCCGACATCATGATTGCACTGAAACCGAAGGCCGAATGGACCTCTGCCAAGACTACTCCAGAATTGATGGAGAAGATGGAGGAAACCTTGAGTGCCATTCCTGGATTGGAAGCAGAGATTTCTCAACCCATCCAGATGCGCAACAATGAGCTGCTGACAGGTATCAAGCAGGATGTGGCTATCAAGATTTTTGGTGATGATCTGGACGTGCTCACTCAGCAGGCAGGCAAGGTGAAGAGAATGATAGAAGATGTGCCGGGCGTGAGCGGTATCTTTGTTGAGGAAGTTGCCGGTTTGCCTCAGATCCAGGTAAAATACAACCATGAGAAGATGGCAGCCTACGGGGTTAGTGTGGATGATATCAGTGAGATATTGGAAACCACCTTTGCCGGTGCCGTGGCGGGTTCTCTGTACGAAGGAGACAAGAAATTTGATGTTGTGCTCCGTATGGATCCTTCGCAGCGCAACGTAGAGACGCTTGAGCAATTGAGCATACCTCTCAAGGATGGTACGGATATTCCGTTGTCCCAGGTGGCAGAAATTGATTATTCACCAGCGCCGGCTCAGGTTTCTCATGAAGATGGTGCCCGCCGCATCTATGTTGGATTCAACGTGAAGGGCAGGGATGTGCAGAGTACCGTGGAGGATATCCAGGAGATTCTCGATGAAAAGCTGAAGTTGCCGGATGGTTACTATTATAATTATGGTGGTGAATTTGAAAACCTGCAGAGTGCTACCAACCGTCTGATGGTAGTGATACCGATAGCGCTTGTCATTATCTTGCTGTTGCTCTATGCTACAGTGAAGAATGTCCGTGAGTCGCTCTTCGTCTTCTCAGCCATTCCGCTGGCAGCCATCGGAGGCGTCTGGGCTTTGTGGATCAGAGGTATGCCTTTCAGCATCTCGGCAGGTGTCGGCTTCATAGCCCTCTTTGGTGTAGCTGTGCTCAATGGAATCGTACTTATCGGACAGATGAACCAGATGCAACGTGAAGAAAAGACAGCAGACAAACTGTCAGCATCCAGTGGAGTGACAGAATTGATTCATCATCGCATCATCGAGAGCTGTATGGTTCGCTTGCGTCCTGTCTTGATGACGGCACTTGTTGCCTCTATGGGCTTCCTGCCGATGGCACTTTCTCAGGGTGATGGAGCAGAGGTACAGCGCCCACTGGCTACGGTGGTGATAGGTGGTCTGATAACCAGTACGTTGCTCACCTTGCTGGTGTTGCCTGCTATCTACAAGACATTCACCAGGAAATAGGCTTTTTAGAAGATAACATAAAAACATTTAGGATGAACAATAGAAAAAAGAAAACTATATTCGGGCTGGCAGCAGTTTTGATGCTGCTGGCTCCTTCAGAGGCAAAGGCTCAGCCTTTCGATGCCACCATTTCTGGCACGAAGATGACTTTGGAGCAGTGTTTCCAGTTGGCAGATAAGCAGAACCTGACGTTGCAGGCTGGACGAAAATCGATAGAACGTGCCAAGGTAATGGAAGGAACGGCATGGGATGTGGACAAGACAGAGATTGCTTTCGGACAGAATCCGGCTTCAAGCGGCGATACTGACAATGCTCTTGCATTTTCGCAAGGCATCGAATTTCCAACGGTTTATACCGCCCGCCGTGGTCAGCTGAAGGCAGAAACTCAGGCAGAGAAAAGTCGTCTGGGTGTAACTAATCAGCAAATTAAGCTTGAGATTGCTTCTGCTTATTATGCGATGCTCTATCAGACCCATCGACTGAGCATCCTTCAGCGCCAGGATTCTATCCTCGACCGTTATTGCGATGTAGCCGAGAAGCGTTACAAGGCAGGCGAAGCCAGACAGCTGGAGTTCCTTACAGCCGAGCGCTTGCGTAATGAAAACCATTTAGAGATGGTAAATGTAAAGAGTGAGGCTGAGAACAAGCAGATGGAACTGATGGCATTATTGAATACCGATCAGCCTGTTTTGCCTGCCGAATCTTATCTCATTGCACTGGAATCTCCTGTCAGCGGAACCTTCAACTATCAGCAGACTGCTGATGCGCAGTATCAGCAAGACCGTCTGAAGGCACTCGATAAGGAGGTGAAGTGCGCCAAGTCTGGTTATGCGCCATCTCTTTCGCTTACGGTCCGTACCCAGGCACTCATTTCCAGTTGGGATCCTTACCACATCGACCGTCAGCGTTTTACCGAGGGTAACTTCTTCGGCTTTGAGATTGGAGTAGGCGTGCCTCTCTTCTACGGCGCTACCAAGGCAAAGGTGAAGGCTGCCAAGAAGGATCGTGAGGTAGCAGAACTGGAGATGCAGCAGGAGCGGAGAGAAAAGGAGCGTGATTATCGCCTAGGCTACAACCGTTTCCAGAATGCAGCCAAACGCATGGCTTATTATAACGGCGAGAACATTTCTAAGGCAAAAGAAATCGTTCGCCTCAGTACTTCCGAGTATGAGAGTGGCGAAATCAGCTATGTGGAATATGCCAATGCCTTGCAGGAGGCGATAGATATGGGTATGAAGCAGGCTGATGTCATCAATGAATATAATGAGGCAGCCTTGGCTTTGCTGGGGCTTTCGAATAATCTGTAAGAAACAAAAAAATCATATCCCTTTGATTGGGGATATGACTTTTTTGTTTTAGAAAACTCTTCCGAAGATCATCTTGATGAAAGTCTTGCCTAAGATTCTGGCATCAAACCACCATGAGCGATGCTCCAGGTAGTATAGGTCCATATCCAGGCGGCGCAACATCTTCTCCATCGTATCTGTGTATCCGTTATAGAGGGTTGCGTAGGAAGTAACACCAGGGCGAATCTGATACAGATTCTTATATCTAGGGTCACGCTCCATAATCTGGTCTATGTAGAACTTTCGTTCGGGTCTTGGACCAATAAACGACATATCGCCACAAATCACGTTCCAGAGTTGAGGAAGTTCATCCAGATGGTGTTTTCTCAGAAACTTGCCTATACGTGTAAGTCGCTTATCTTTTTTATGGGAACAGAGCTGAGGACCGTTCTTTTCTGCATCCACCGTCATGCTTCTGAATTTATAGATGTTGAAGGGGCGCCCAAACCGTCCGATTCGTTCCTGCTTGAAAATAGCTGGTCCACCATCTTCACATCTTACCATTATATATATTAGAAGCATGAGAGGCGAAACGAGCAGTAAGCTGATAGTTGCTAACAGAAAGTCGCCAGCTCGCTTGACGTTTCGCTCCATAGCACTCATTCCATCTGCTATGACTTTTGTCTTAACAATACTATTTCTCATATAGAGTTATTCCATTTACTATATAAACGTAAAGTTGTGCGATATATTATATTTAGCTATCCTTTTCTTTTAACAAAGCAGTAACTATCCTGTTTTCGCTTCATTAGCTTCAGAATGTATGTTGGCAAAAACAAAAAAGCAAAGTAGAAGCAAGCCTTCAACCATCCATACCCCAGAATGCTACGATAAACAGCTATATTGTATTTAGCAAGTGATATCTTGCTGCTGGATATGGAATGCCTGCGGCGGCAATACACAGCCAGCGGCTTGCCGGGGTAGGAATAACACACCTTGCAATCTTTCAGGATTTGCAGGAAAAGTGCCCAATCCTGTCGCTTGCGCAAAGTGGGCATATAGTATTTTCTGCCCAGCAGTTGGGTATCGTAGATTGCAGTGAGGCAACCTATTTTATTATCCCGCTTCATCATAGAGAAGGTGATTTTAGGCGGAGCGATATTGATGCCTACAGATTTTTGTTCGTTCAAATTGAAGATGATGTATGAGGCACAGGATAGAGCACACTGTTTCTGGTTCATGAATGCGATTTGTTTTTCCAGTTTATCCGGTGTCCACCGGTCGTCACTATCACAGAAAGCGATGTATCTTCCCCTGGCACGTTCTATGCTCTTGTTCCGGGCGTATCCTGCTCCATGGTTGTGGTCAAGATAGAGCACATCCACCCGGCTATCCCTTTCCTCTATCTTGTACAGAATATCCAGAGTTACCGGATCCGTGGAACCGTCATCAGTAATCAGCAGTTCCAGGTCAGGATAGGTTTGGTCTAGGATACTACTGATGCTGTCGGCAAGAAATTTGCCGGCATTATAAGTAGGCATGATAACTGATACTAACCTGTTCCTATCCATTCTCTTTTATCCTTTTATATTATAACGAACAAAACTGCTTAATATTGTAAAAGAAGCAAGATGCTTTTACAGAGGTCTTACGTAATCCTCTAGAAACAATTTGTAAGCAGTTGCAACAATGCGACTTACGTAGAATAGCAAATTATATTTTTTTATATGTGAGAAATACTCTTTTGTATAGAAATAGAAGAGCTTGATCTCCATTTTCTGCTTTTTGCGCCTATTCTCCTTTCTTCTTGAGGATGAGTCGTCTCTCTTGCGAATATAGTAAATGGCGGATGAAGGTGTAACGTTTATTTGTCTGATACCTGCCGATACCATAAACATAAAGAAGGAATCTTCGCCATGAGATAAATTCGTTCTAAAGCGAATATCACCAATCAATGTGCGGGGAATAAGCTTGCAGCAAGCACTAGACAGCAGGCTGCGATGACGGAAAACATTCTTTTTCTTCCCTACATCATATCGCTGATAAGCCGAAGAGAGATAATGATCTGCCACATTTTCAACTTGTCCTCTGAAAGCAATCATATTGGCAACAGTGATTCCATTGTCGCAACTGTTTTTGGTTAATTGTTCCAGATAGTTTGGACTTACAAGATCATCATCGTCAATGAAAGTAAGGTATTTACCTTTTGCAAAATCTATGCCTAGATTTCGAGCAAACGAAACACCTTTGTGCTCACTATAAATCAAATGAACCTTCATCTTGTAATTTTTCAGATACTCCTTTATATTGGCATAATAAGGTTCTTTGTCTCCATTCAAAACGAGGCAAACCTCATACGCATCCTTGCCTAAAGTTTGCTGCTCCAGGCTATCTAAACACATCCTGAGTAATTCTCCAGGAGCGTAAGTTGGTATGATGATACTTATTTCTGGTGTCATAAACTATTTAATTCTCATTACATTTAGCATATTCTACTTTGATACCGCCAATTTCTGCTGCAATTTGTGAATAGGAAGATGCCACGCTACCCAATATTTTTTTAGTCATACTTAGACAGAATAAATCCACTACAGCGAATTTCATACCTTCGAGAGAGTCTCTGCTGGTATCATCCATTAATGTAATGACTCTTCCCGGGAATTTATCTTGCAGTTCTTTTTTTACCTTCTCATCATCACTAGCCACATAAAACTTAACAGTATCTTCTTTTTCTATTTCGAGTTGCATAAGATGGACAAAAACATCTATTGGTGAAGATTTGATAGAAGCTATGTTGTCTGTTCTTCTGATATGAACACCAATCATATTTTTCGAGAAAGTCGAGGTTATTTGATCAATCCGCAGCTGAAGATCTCTTTTCGGAACGAATATGTTCTGAATTTGATAATCCGTACACATAGGATAGCAAGAAATCAAGAGCAGGTTGCCCTTATAATGACTCTTCAACTTCTGATAGATATCTCCTTCTCTATAGATACTATGATTGAAAACTACCTGCTCATTACCCAACCGAAGGAACCATTTTCTCAAGAGGTAATCCTTGGTTCCGTTGATATGATATAGCCATTGCGTATTCTCTATCAGATGCACTTTTTCTATATGAATAGGTTCGAATAAGTCGGCAAAGTTTGCCTTGAGCCCTCTACTGTTGTTCCAATAGATGGATAGCAAACAGTTATAGTGCTTTGCTATCGCAATGGTAGTTGCGATAGCTCTCAGTCGATTACAAAGTCCTCCTGTCGGGATTATTTTTATTTCCATTTTATTCCGCTTTTATTTCATTTTTTATGGCATCTAGAAAACCGTGGCCATATAATGAGTCTGGTTCCACATAGTTTCCTTCGCCCCATTCGTTCCAAGAACGCAAGAATAGAATTTTCTTATCTTCCGGTTTGTTTCTAATAATTTGAAGTGCCCCTCTGATATGCTCCTCAAAATTCTGTGGGGTAGCGTTTACGTATATCCCCTCATGCTTGCCTGCTCTTGGAGTTCTGTCCCATTGTGGGAAGAGAGTAGGGAATACATTGTTCCATTGGTCTTCGGGCATATAGAAATGCTTCATCACTTTCGGATAATCATATTTCAACGGAGGCAGAAAGGAAAACTTCTTTTGTAATGCTCTTCGAATGATGCGACAATATTTTCCTTGATACACCATTTCTGCGCGGTTTTTTCCCATTGGATTAATGCCATCAAATCCTAGTTTGATAAAGCTTTCATAAACCTCAGAAGCACTGTCCAGATTAGGAACCACTCTGCTCAAAGAGCCATCTTCATTGCGCTTTATGGTGGTTGTGGCTGAGCACATAGCAACGAAGTATATACCTTTCAATCCGCTTTCTTTGGCTAAGTCACGCCAGAGTTGTATAAAATGACGAACATCCTTAAAGTGGTAAGGGTCGAATATCAAGAACAGTGGCTTTCCATCTACGGTAATGTAGCGATGGTCTTTGAAAGCTTGAAGAACATAATGAAAGTGAGCAATATAATCATCGTCTCCAGGATATTTCTGTTCGCAGATCATCTGGTTGCCACCATTGTTCTTCCATGTTCCTGTTATCCAATCATGGTTGGCCCATGCGAGACAAAAAGGAAAGTCAGGCTTGCCGGAATTTAGTACTTCATCGAAAGGACGCTGCAACAGGCGCTTACCGTTACCCATCCAGTAATGCCAGTAGCAGAAACCTTCTATACCTGCTTCGCGTGCCAACTGAGCCTGCTGTTCGCGAGTCTCAGGCAAACGAAGATCATAGAAACCTAAATCTGCCGGTATTCTGGGCTGATAGTGCCCATGAAAAACCGGACGAGCCTTGGCTACATTCGTCCATTCTGTGAATCCCGGTCCCCAAACCTTGTCGTTTTCGGGAATCGGATAAAACTGTGGCAGGTAAAATGCTATAACTCTTGCTTTCATTGTATTTCTTTATTTAAAATCTCACGATATCACCTAATCCATAATGAGGTAAAGCGAGATACATTTGGAATATCGATAATAACACCAGGATTGTAATTCCCATCCATTTCTGTTTGACTGTATATACGATCCCTGAAAATAAGAAAATGTTAACGATACAGTATAACTGACTGATTCGCAAAGCTAGAACTGGGAGAAAAGCCAAACTTGTATGCAAGAACAGCCCTAGTGCCACTATTTTTATTACAACATTATAGTTTTCATTGAAGGCGGTGATTGTCTTTCGAAAATATAATGTGTAGTAAAACAACATCACGGAGACAAGGTGTACAGGATCAAAGACATTTATGTTTACTGTCATTTTTCCTTTTTCCATTGCCTGCTGGTAGATGGCTAGTTTGTTACCGATAAGTGGAATGTCAGTATTCAGCAGCATACTGATACCACCGAAATATATGAGATAGCTTAGGGGGATGAGTAACGCTATCATTATATTTTCTTTGCGGTTGAAATCTTTATTGCCAAACATGAGTGTTGGTAGCAGAGCTAAGGAGGAATAGTGGAAGAATGAGCCAACTATGATCAGCAGTAATGCTTTTCTTTTTTCTTTTTTAGCTATGTGGTACACAGCCAACAAGAATAAAGCAGACACAACTCCAGCTCTGATTTGTGTCATTTCATGCAATACAAAGTAGAAACTTATATATAACATCATTGGCACGAAAATGCATTGCAAGTTTTTTTTGAATGCATATAGCTTGATAGTGACACCAAGGAATGCATAAACTAAAAACAAAAGATGCACATTATCTGTAAATACATTTAGAACAGCAGATATGAGAGTAAACGATGGTTCTACCATACCCATCTCAGAACTCTGATAATAATGCTGGAAAGAATACTCGTAATTTTCAGAATCAGGATCCAGACCTATTTCGCGTAATCCTGCTATGAGAACCATAACGAATCCCATCAAGATATATAGAAAAGATCTATATCTCTTGATGTAATCTTCCAGATAACAAAGTATAATCGTTATCAAAAGTACTGATAGTAAAATGTATCCCATAATTTATTGTTTCCTTTATAATACTGTTTGCCTTTTATTCACTACCTTATGAATCAGTGAATGCAATAATTTTCGTTCGGCTTCCGAAAAGCCCCATACGTATATCAATATTGACATTACCATAACTGAAGAGATCACGATTAGCCCAAATCTTTGAAAACCTGCTATCGGTAACTGAAGCAAGAACAGTTCCAATATACTCGTTATGCCCAGTATGAAGAAGGCAGGAAGTATCAGATGTTTATAATAACTTCTCAGCTTCAGTTCTGGAATAGCTTTTCTCAGCATCACTAATCTTATATTGTGAGCTATCAGACACAAGACTATCATTACGATAAAGATAGTATAAGAAGGACAGTCTAGTATAAACAGCCCCCAACAAACAGGAATATTCATAATGGTAAGACTTTCTACATATAAACTATACTTTCTGATCTTTCCTGTAGCTTGCATAATGATAGTAATCGGATTATGTAAAGTCAAAACTATCGTATATATAATATAGAGTCTGCAAAAGAGTATGATTTCAGGTGTGCTGTATCCTAACCAGAATTGCAGTACATATTCCGTTTCCAACATCAAAGGCATTGCAACCAAACACAGCAAATACAAAATTGCCTTATTGGCAGAAAAATATAGTTGCTGTATATATGGCATATCCTGGCACGAATAGGATTTGATTAATGTTGGACGGAATGCAACAACTATACTATTGCTCAACGTGTTGATGGCATTGTATAATTGGTTACCAATACAAAATGCAGCATTTACCAGTGGACCAAAGAAGATATTGAGCAAAATGATACTTCCCTGAGTCATGCCCATTCCAGACAAAGCACCATAAAATGTCCATCCAGAGAAAGATATCAATTCTTTGTATAGCTCCTTGTCTATACCTTTTGTTGTATATCTGCATTCGATGTATTTGCGAGAAGCAACAAGCATATAAACTACCATCACTAAGCCAGATTCCATCATCATGGCTCCACTATATAAAATAAGATGATCGAAACCAAACATACAGATTAAAGCCGCAATCAACAACTTTACGAAGCAGTCTGCTGAAGATACAAGTGCATATACTCCCATATCTTCATTAGAAAAGATTGCTCCTATATATGGTATCTGAAGCAAGGTAAAAATAAAAGAAAATATAGAAAACTGGAATACCCAACTTGCAGCCGACAGCCTATCAGCAGGAATTGTCATCTGTGTGGAAACAAACCAATTTCCTACAAGCTCAAGAACTAGGATTGTGATAATCGAAAACACAATAACTAAATTCACACTGGCAGAGAATATTCTGGTTAGCTTTTCCTTCTCACCCAAGCCTATTGCGTAAGAATAGAATCGCTGTGTAGCCATCGCTAGAACACTGCTGATACAGGTGCCAGTAGTAACCACACCTGCCACAGCATTGTATATGCCATAATCCTCTGTACCAAGACCTTTCAGAACCCAGCGCACAGTATAGAGATTGACAATGGTAATAATGAGCATTCTGGCAAATAGCACCAAAGTATTGGTGGCTATTCGCTTCGAATGGTTACTATGATTCAGTTCATTCATATTCCTCATTATTATTATTTCTACTCTCTAAAAATCAATTTTCTAATGGAATATACAGTCACGACGATAAAAGCCAGAAAAGTCATTCCGAGAACAAACAGCATTCTCTTAGGTCCTGCCGGTTTCAATGGCACAGATGCACTCTGCAGGGTCGTAAAGGCTGGAGTCTGCATCAGAAGTTTCGCCTGAGCCTGCTGAACCTGAGCCTGAAGACTCGTGTATGTGTTGTAAAGCAACTGCATCTCATTTTCCATATCGTTGGCTTTCAGGCGGTAACTTTCCAATACCACATCCTGATTGGCATCTGAATAACTGCCATACTGCTGTCTGATGCGCTCATATTTTGACTTGGCATCACTGCTCAACTTCTTGTAGTACTCTAAGTCTTTCTTCGCTTTCTTGGTACGATAGGAAGTGATGAAATCCTGAAGTTTAGCCTGAACCGTATCAGCAAGGGTTGCACATATCAGAGGATCCTGATCTTCTACGGTGATGGAAATTACATAGTTCTTCTTATCAATATTACATTTGATGTTTTTGCTCATAAGTCGGGCTATCTGATCCTGACGTCGGGTAAGTTGGAATGGATTAGCTTTTCCGTTTTTACTTACGGGTGTAGAATCAGGTGTATCAAACAGCTGTTTTACGGAATTATACGCTTTAGACCACCAAGGTGTCTGTCGCTTGGTGGCAAGATAATCATAATAGGTAGTATTGATACTTCCATCCTTAGATTTCACCTTGACATCAAACATACCGACCATAAAGTCGTTGGATTCTATCAGCTCAGGGTAGAGTTCCGGGAAGATGGCATCTCCGTTTGCAGAGTTTCCTCCTATATCGAAGCCGAATGAAGAGGCAATATCACCTAATGAACTCGAACTGAAGCTTGATATTTCCGGAGCCAATTTTGCCGTACTTGTATAATACCTTGGCACGCAGAGGATGAGCAGGCAAGAGAGTACGAAGGTGACAGGAAGAGCGATAAGATACTGTTTCTTATGTTTCTTCATCTCTTTGGCTATTGCCACCACATCTATTTGTTTGAGATGTTCTTCTTTATTTTCCATTGTTTATCTTGTTTACAAAAACCTTACTAATCTAATTCTTATATCTTATATAATGTAACGCATGTATTGTTGAATTATTGTATTTTGGCGAATTTTATCTTTCCATTCCAGATTTATAGCCTGACTTTTCGTAAGGAATGTTAAAGTAACTGCAAAAACTACAATAAAATGAGTGTTTATTCAGTTTTATAGATAAAACATTGATATGAAGAAAGTTTTCTGTTTAGTTTCGCTTTGCCTCCTCACCGTAGCGTGTCCGCAATCAGTGAAGGCGCAATATGGTTGGCAGGAAGATGCGGAACCTGCAAAATTAAGACTCGATAGTGCTCTGGAATACCGGATAGATATACAGTCTGCTTTTTCAAAGGGCAAAACACCCCTTTGGCTCAATGCCAATCGTTATGGCTTAAGTTCTCTGAAAGAGGCGAATGCCTATCTGAGAGGTAGTTTGATACGACCTCTATCCACAGATAATCAGCGCAGATGGGGAGTAGGTTATGGTGTAGATCTGGTATTGCCCACTCATTTTACCAGCAAGTTTATTGTGCAGCAGGCTTTTGCAGAAGTAAGATGGCTGCATGGTGTGCTCAGTGTGGGTGCTAAAGAATATCCGATGGAATTGAAGAACCAGACGCTTTCCAGTGGTAGCCAGACGCTGGGCATTAACGCTCGACCTGTACCGCAGGTAAGATTAGCCTTGCCGGAATATTGGACGCTACCTATTCTTAATCATTGGGTTCAACTCAAGGGACATATAGCTTTTGGAAAATTTACCGATGAAAACTGGCAGCATGATTTCACCCAGCGCAAATCCAAGTATTCGGAAGGCGTGCTCTATCATAGCAAGGCTGGCTATCTGCGAATAGGAAACGAAGCCGCATTCTGCCCTTTGAGTATCGAATTGGGCTTGGAAATGGCAGCACAGTTTGGTGGCAAGCCATACACCTATGATGGAAATGGCGGACTCAAATGCAAAGCTACAGAAGGAGGATTAAAGGGAATGTGGCATGCTTTTATTCCTGGCGGTCATGATGATGGTGAAGGTCAATATGCCAATATTGCCGGCAACCAGTTGGGGTCTTGGCTCATGCGCATCAACTATAATGCTGACACCTGGAAGTTGGGCGTTTATGCTGATCATTTCTTCGAGGATGACAGTCAGATGTTTATGCTTGATTATAATGGATATGGCGAAGGAAAGGAGTGGCAGAGCAAGAAAAGCCATCGCTTCTTTATGTATTCCCTCCAGGACATGATGCTGGGTGCGGAACTGAATATCAAATATGGCAGATGGTTACGAAATATTGTTTTGGAGTATATACATACTAAATATCAGAGTGGTCCATATAACCATGATCATACCGTGAATATTCCTGATCATTTGGCTGGAATGGACAATTATTACAATCACAGTAACTATACTGGCTGGCAGCATTGGGGACAGGTAATGGGTAATCCGCTCTATCGTTCGCCAATCTATAATACAGATGGAAAGATTGAGGTGAAGGATAACCGTTTCATCGCCTATCACCTGGGATTCGATGGTCAGCCTTCCGACAAATTCGGCTATCGTGTACTTGCCTCCTATCAGAAGGGATGGGGAACCTATGTCCTGCCATTTACCAAGAAGCATCATAATGTAAGCTTCATGGCAGAAGGCATCTACCACTTCTTAAGAAGATATACTGTAAAGGCCGCTTACGGTATGGATTTCGGCAGTACAGAGATGCTGGGACACAATAGAGGTTTCCAGATTACCCTGACAAGACAAGGTATCGTCAAGTTCTAACTTTATGAAAGAGAAAAGATAATGAAAAGAATAATATATTTGATAGCAGCTATCTGTTTGGTAGTGAATTCCTGTACCATCGAGACGAGCGATAATGGAGATCTTGATGGATTCTGGCATCTGGAACGGGTAGATACGTTGGCTACGGGCAACTATCTCGACCTTTCCAAGGAACGTGTATTCTGGGGAGTGCAGCATAAGCTGATATCTTGTGCCAGTATTACCCCCACGAATATGTACAGTTTCCGTGGCTATTATTTCCGATTCGAACAGAAGGGTGACAGTCTGATCCTGCATTCGCCTTACAAGAACAACTGGCATCAGGATCATGGAGAAAATGGTGGTGATATTCCTGCAACCGTTGTGAATGACAGCATCAGAAGCTATGGTATCAATAATCTGCGAGAAGCTTTCTACAAAGAGAAGCTCAAGGGCGATAAAATGATGCTCCGCTCTAAGATGTTGAGGCTATACTTCACTAAATTCTAAAAAACAATTCGTAGTTCATCAGTGATATTCGGTATTTTGAAAGCAAATTTAAAAAAAAGGAGTTGTATGACTAAAGAAGAAATTTTATCAGATTTGTATGAAGGAAAAGAAATTAAAAGTAAGCGGCTCCGCATTTATGGCTAATTTGCCCCCCGCCAGGCGTCCCGGCGGATTTGAAATCCGCCGTAATAGTAAGCCACTTTCAAAAACACTCTTCATTCTTCACAAAAATGGCATAAGTATTTGGATATAAGGTATTTGTGCGGGTGAAGAGTTAGCGCCGCTCTTCACCACCTTTCACCCTCAATATTTTTGGGAGAGTTTTCTCTTTGTTAAGTAATCCTTCGTTCATCAATGATGACCAGCTTCAGTCTCCAATGATGTCAGGACTTTGTGATAAGGTGAAGAGTGGTGAAGAGTGGTGCGTAACTCTTCACCTCTCGCAACCCCAGTGTTTATCGGGGTTTCAGCCGATTTGGTGAAGGGTGAAGAGTAAAAAAGAGAGTGGCTGTTTTTACCAGCTCCCAACGTATCGTTTTGTGCCTGGCAATGGCAGGTTATTGCCCTGGTAAGGGGCAATGTTGTGCCATAGTGAGGCAATAAGCAATACAAGCTGCTTTATGCATTGTCAGTACTATCATGGCAACCTCTCAGTTACGTCTTTGTGCCTAGTTGAGGGATTGAATGAATAAAAAATCGCCCAGAAAGGTGAAGCATTAATTATGCTTGTCCTTTCTGGGGCGATTAAACTACTAAAGTTCTATCTTATCTTTACCTATATTACAAAATCTTGTGATACAAGGCGATGATATCCTCCTTAGAAACCTCGCGAGGGTTACCTGGAGTACATACATCGGTGAATGCCTGCTCGGCAAGGGCAGGGATGTCTGCCTCCGTTATGCCCAACTCGCTGAGATGCTGTGGGATACCTACCAACTTAGACAACTCCTCGATAGCATTGCATGCTGCCTCTGCTGCCTCCTGGTCGGTCATACCATCCTTGTAAACACCCACAACCTTGGCAATCTGTACGTACTTAGGAACACTTACCTCCATATTGAAACGCATCACGGTAGGAAGCAGGATAGCACATGCTACTCCGTGAGGAACATCATGAAGGGCACTCATCGGGTGAGCCATACCATGGTCAACGCCCAAACCTACATTAGAGAATGCCATTCCGGCAATATACTGAGCTACAGCCATACCGTTGCGACCCTCAGGATTGGTAGGATCATTCACTGCGATAGGCAGGTACTTATGAATCATCTCGATAGCCTTGAGCTCGAACATATCACTCATCTCCCAAGCTGCCTTGGTAATCAAACCTTCGATAGCGTGAGTCATCGCATCCATACCGGTAGCTGCGGTGAGGCCCTTTGGCAAAGAGTACATCAGCTCTGCATCTACGATGGCTACGGCTGGAATATCGTTAGGATCCACGCATACCATCTTCTGCTGGCGCTGCTCGTCGATAATCACATAGTTGATGGTTGTCTCAGCTGCGGTTCCAGCTGTAGTAGGAAGAGCTACGATAGGCAAGCACTTGTTCTTGGTAGGAGCAACACCCTCCAGAGAAACGATGTCGGCAAACTCTGGGTTAGTAACAACCACGCCGATACCCTTTGCGGTATCCATAGAACTGCCACCACCGATAGCGATGATGAAGTCTGCCTCAGCATTCTTGCAAGCCTCAATACCTGCAGTAACATTGGAAACTGTTGGGTTTGGCTTTACGTCATCAAATACCTCGTAAGCGATGTTAGCCTCGTCCAATACGTCGAGTACCATCTTGGCAACGCCAAATTTCATCAAGCCCTTGTCTGTTACAACCAAAGCTTTTTTCCAACCACGACTAGCGATTACTGTAGGAAGCTCCTTGCGGGCACCTGGACCGAAATAGGAAACTTCATTAAGAATGAATCTGTTTACCATAAATGTCTTTGTTTAAGATTGAATTTATTAATTAATAATATATTTAGTATATCTATATTGCCATTAGATTGTTTATATGCGACAAAGATACAGCTTTTCTGTGATTCCGCCAAGTTTTTCGTGCAAAAAATCATCGGGTAGGGCAAAGATTAAAGACTTATCTCAAAAAATCGGGTGTTTTCTCGCTTTTTCCCTTCTACTATTTTGCCTTTTCAAAATAAAAGCGTAACTTTGCAAAGGAAATAATTAGAAACAATAACATCAACTTATGAAGAAAACTTATTTATTACTTTTAACCGGACTCATTTGCTCATCGGCATGGGCAGATGGTACTTTAGGAGGCTACTTCTACAATCAGCAGGCTGCGCCTACGGGATGGGAGTGGCAAAGTCCTGATTCCGTAGCTGTCAACAAGCAGCAGCCACATGCCTGGTTCTTCTCGTTCCGCAATGTCGAAGAGGCGAGAAAGGTTTTACCGGAGAACAGTTCTTACTGGAAATCTCTCGATGGATTATGGAAGTTCCATTGGGCTCCAAATCCTGATGAGCGTCCTAAGGATTTCTACCGTACAGACTATGATGTCTCTCAGTGGGACGATATCAAGGTGCCTATGAACTGGAATTTGGCTGGACTGCAGAAAGATGGAAACAACAAGTATGGAGATCCGCTCTATTCTAACCAGCGTGTCATCTTCCAGCACTCCTGGCAGCCGATGAACGACTGGAAGGGTGGAGTGATGCGTACACCTCCTACCAACTGGATGACCTATCGCAACCGCAATGAGGTGGGGTCTTATCGCAGAACCTTCTCCGTACCTGCAGACTGGAAGGGACAGCAGATCTATCTGAACTTCGATGGTGTAGATTCATTCTTCTACCTATATATAAATGGTAAGTATGTGGGATTCTCCAAAAACTCACGCAACCTGGCTGAATTCGACATTACACCTTATCTTAATAAGGAGGGTGAGGAGAATACGGTAGCTGTAGAGGTTTATCGCCATTCAGACGGTTCTTTCCTGGAGAGTCAGGATATGTTCCGCTTGCCTGGTATCTTCCGCACCGTGGCTCTGGTTGCCAAACCACAGGTTCAGGTAAGAGACATCAAGGCTATTCCTGACCTGGATGAAACCTACAGCCATGCCACCTTGCATATTACAGCACAGTTGCAGAACCTTTCCAAGAAGGCCATCAAGGGTTATACCTTGCAGTATTCACTCTATGCCAACCGTCTTTATTCCGACGACAACGACTTGATGGAAGGCATTACAGCTTCTACTCCTCTCGTAGGAAAACTGAATTCCAAGGGAGAGATAGTTCTGGAGACTACGCTCGATGCTGCCAACAAGGTGAAGCTCTGGAGTGCAGAAGCTCCTTACCGTTATACATTGGTAGGAGAACTGAAGGATGCCAAGGGCAGAACGGTTCAGACCTTCTCTACCATCGTGGGCTTCAGAAAGGTGGAAATCAAGGAGACTCCTGCCGAGAAGGATGAGTTCGGATTAGCAGGAAGATACTACTATCTCAACGGACAGCCTATCAAACTGAAGGGTGTCAACCGTCATGAGAACAATACGCTGTTAGGTCATACTGCTACCCGCGAGCAGATGGAGAACGAAATCTTCCTGATGAAGCGTGGTAACATCAACCATGTGCGCAACTGCCACTATCCAGATGCACCTTACTGGTATTATCTCTGCGATAAGTATGGTATCTATCTGGAGGATGAAGCTAACCTTGAGAGCCATGAGTACTACTATGGCAAGCAGAGTCTTTCTCATGTACCAGAGTTCCGCAACGCTCATATCGCCAGAAATATGGAGATGGTACACGCTACCGTGAATCATCCATCTGTAGTAATCTGGAGTTTGGGTAACGAGGCTGGTCCAGGCAAAACTTTTGTAGATTGTTACAATGCCATCAAGGCTTACGATACCAGCCGCCCAGTTCAGTATGAGCGTAATAATGATATCGTGGATATGGGTTCTAACCAGTATCCTTCCATCGCCTGGGTTCAGGGTGCCGTACAGGGCAAGTACAAGCTGAAGTATCCGTTCCACATCTCTGAGTATGCTCACTCTATGGGTAATGCCTGCGGTAACCTGATAGATTACTGGGAGGCAATCGAGAGCACCAACTTCTTCATGGGTGGAGCTATCTGGGACTGGGTTGACCAGGCTCTTGACAAGCAGGATCCTGTAACCGGAAAGACCTACTGGGCATACGGTGGTGACTTCGGTAAGGACAACAAGCCAAATGATGGTATGTTCTGCATGAATGGTATCGTTCGCCCAGACTTCTCACCTAAGGCTCAGTACTATGAGGTAAAGAAGGTTTATCAGAATGTAGGCGTGAAGGCTGTAGATATGAAGCAGGGACAGATTGAAATCTTCAACAAGAACTACTTCGAGCCTCTCAAGAATTACCAGATTGTATGGTCTCTCTATAAGGACGGTGTCTGCATTTCAAAGAATCAGCCATTGCAGGGTGCCAAGAATATCGTGGGTCCTCGCGAGAAGGGCTTCTATACCTTGCCATACGATTATGCAAGCCTCGATCCTAAGAGCGAGTACTTCGTAACAGTTCAGTTCCTTCTGGGCAAGGATATGCCTTGGGCAGCCAAGGGTTATCCGCAGATGGAAGAACAGTTGAGAGTGAAGGGCGCTGATGTGGCTGCTCCTTCTATCGCTACTGTTGCCAAGAACGGTAAGGCGATGAAGCTTTCGGTAGATAAGGCGGCTAAGCGTGCCAACATCAATGGTGGCAACTTCCAGGTGGCATTCGACCTGAATACCGGTGCTATCTATAGCTTGAAGTATGGCAGCCAGGATATCATCAAGGATGGCAATGGTCCTAAGCTCGATGCATATCGTGCTCCTACTGACAACGATGCCGGTATCGGATACCACAATGCATGGTTCAAGAATGGTCTGTACGACCTGCAGCATGTAGTGAAGAACTGGAACTATACTGCCAAGAAGAATGGTACTTACCAGCTCGACTTTACTGTAGAGAGTCAGGGTAAGGAGGGATGCGATGTGAATTACAGCAACCGCGACCGTGACCCAGAGTCTTGCTATAACTTCGAGAAGAACAAGCATGCCTTGACAGATGCTGACCTGAAGTTCACTTCACGCCAGATCTATACTATCTATAAGGATGGTTCTATCGAGATGCAGAGTGCCATTGGTGCTAACCGTTCCAAGGTCATCTTGCCTCGTATCGGCTATTCTATGGTATTGCCAAGCGAGTTGAACCAGTATGATTATTATGGACGCGGACCTGTCAACAACTATAACGACCGCAAGACCAGCCAGTTTATCGGTTGGTACCACAGTCCGGTAGCAGAGCAGGGCATCATGCTTCCTAAGCCACAGGCACAGGGCAACCGCGAGGAGGTACGTTGGTGTGCCGTTACTAACGACAACCAGCAGGGTGTAGTATTCATCTCTGACAGTACAATGTCTGCCTCAGCATTGCCTTGGAGTCAGCAGGAGTTGACTTTGGCAGCACATCCATATCAGTTGCCAAAGAGCAGCGGTACTCACTTGCACCTGGATGCAAAGGTTACAGGATTGGGCGGTGCCAGCTGTGGACAGGGTGGTCCTTTGACACCAGATCAGGTACGCAGTACTCCTACAACATTCGGATTCATCATCCGTCCAGCAGTGAAGTCAGAGCTTGGAAATATCGTGAAGGTTTCAGCTACAGGTCGTGAGATGGTGAAGGAGATGATGAAGAAGATGCAGCAGAATCAGCAGACATCCAGTCTTCAGATTACCTTTGCTTCCAGCCAGGAGCCTGATGAGGGTGATGCTGCCTACTTGGTAGATGGCGATCCTTCTACATTCTGGCATACGATGTATTCCATTACATTGGCGAAGTATCCTCACTGGGTTGACTTCGATGCTGGCAAGCAGAAGGTCATCAAGGGCTTTACTTATCTGGCACGCCAGGATGGTTCTTTGAATGGTTGCATCAAGGATTATGAAATCTACGTCAGCAACGACAACAAGACTTGGGGTGAGCCAATCCTGAAGGGTCATTTTGAGAAGACTGCCAAGCTGCAGAAGGTGATGTTGAACAAGCCTGTCAAGGCTCGCTACTTCCGTCTGCGTGCATTGAATGAGCAAAATGGTCAGGATTATGCTTCGGGTTCAGAGTTTACACTGATTACTGAATAATAAGTGGAAGATGATATTCATTCTTTTTGATGCATAAAAGATATTCGTTCTTTTTGATGCATAAAAGAATGAGGAATACCGAATATTATGCGCTTTTCAATTCATAGAAGGAGAAAAGTTGCATAATATTCGGTTTTATTGTAAAAAAGATGCGGGAAAATTTGGTAGTTTCGCAAAAAAGTATTACCTTTGCACTCGCTAATGAAAAATAGCAGTGTTGGTTCCGTAGCTCAGTTGGATTAGAGCAACAGCCTTCTAAGCTGTGGGTCTTGGGTTCGAACCCCAACGGAATCACAAAAGTGGATTAATCGAAAGGTTAATCCACTTTTTGTTTTATATCACAGAACTTTCGCTTGTGGCTCAAGAACGGGCTGAAGGCCCAAAAGCTCCTAGCCCAGGGCAACGCCCTGGGGATGTATGAATCCCGCTAGGCGTCCCGGCGGATTTGCAATCCGCCGTAAAAAAAGGTTCGACCTATTAGAACTGGGGGATTTGTAATCCCCCAACAAAAGGAAAAGCATACTTCTTTGCTGCGGATTGCAAATCCGCAGAGCCTAAATAGGTTAGGACTTTTTTTAACGCCGGATTGCAAATCCGGCGAGACGCCTAGCGGGGGCGGTGTTCAAATTCTCCGAGACACCTAGCGGGCTTGCGTTCTTGAAGAAACGAAGAAGAGGGTGTGTCTTGGACTTTTGACACACCCTCCTATGAGCTTTTGCCCTTTCAGGGCGTTTGAAAGTGCAATCCTTTGATGTACCTTTAATTTTATTATTTCAGTTTCTTGAGATAACCCTCAGCACGGGTATCTCCCAGTTCCTTTGCTTTTTCCAGGTTCTTGCGAGCCTCTTCCTTCTGCTTGTTCTCCATCTGGAGCAAACCGAGGAGGAGATAGCCATCGGCATATTCTGGAGCAATCTCTATGCAATGCTTGGCTGCACTGATGCCTTCTGCATATCGCTTCACACGCAAGTCAAGACTAGCCCATTCTGCAAAATAGGTAGGCTCGTTAGGAGCGAGGTAGCAGGTACGGGCAATATCAATCAGCGCTGGCTGCCACATGCGCAACTTGGTCTCAGCCTTGTATCTTGCATAGAAAAATGCAGGATTAGCAGGACGGACTATCGAATCGTACATATTGTAGTCAGCTATAGCACTGCGATACTCTCCCTGTTCCGCCTGGAAATCACCACGAGCCAGATAGTAAGGACCAGCCATGGTGCCCGAGTTCTTAGCCGCATTGACTGCACTGTCCAGCAAAACCTTGATCTCTGTAGCTGGAGCCTTGAGCTGAATCTTAGCCTGAGCAGCCTCCAGGAAGATTTCCGGATTCTTGACTGAAGTCTTGGTCAGGGCGATGAACATATCGTATGCCTTCTGATAATTACCCTTGGTAAAGATGATGCGTGCCTCCTGATGCTGATATACAGGATTGGCATTGATGGCGTATGCCTTCTGTGCTTCCTCTATCGCCTTGTCGTAAGTCCAGGCTGTATAGGTAGAATCACCCTTATAGATCAGTTTCTGATAGATGACATCAGAATAATTGGAGTGGGCTTCATCCTTGGCAGAAGATTTCTTGATTCCATCTTCCATACATTTGGCTGCCTCGGCAAACTCGTTCTTATCTACAAGAAGAGTTGCTTTTTCCTTATAGCCGAATGCTGAAGCAGGGAACTTTGTCATAAACTCATCTGCATACTTGCCATAGATGTCGCGGGACACTTGAGACTTGTTGAGCGTCATCATCGTAATCGCCTCCTGTTCGGTATCAGGAAGAGCAGTACGGATGCCTGTTTCGCGAAGGGCTGCATCCAGTGTGGAAAGTCCTGTCACCTTCAACTCCTTGGCATAGTTGGCATCAATGGCAGTTACCTGACCATTGCTATGCATGATACCAATCACCTGACCGCTTTTGTTGACGAATGGGCAACCCACTGCATTGTCGGGTACGGTGTTGGAGAAGATGTAGTAATTGTAAGTTTCCTTAAACTTCTCAACGCTTGCGATATCCTCCTGCTGGAAAGGTGACTTCTTGATAGAATAAGGAACGAGCCAAACCTTGCTGCCCGCAGGTGATTCTGCTGTTGCAATGTTGGCAGCCGTGGTATTACCCAGTACCCTGAACTTAGCCACATCGTAAAGTTCATCGGCACCGAGGATAGCATCCACGTCCAACGACTTTCCGCTGGCATCCACGATGGTAGCCTTCACAGCACCGATAAACGGTTTGAAGGTACCGATAGCCGTTCCCTTGTTATCAATAAACACACCTTGTGTAGAAGAAATGATGTTACCATCCTTGTTGAAGGTGGTGAGTGTAAATACGCTCTTAGCGGCTTTCTGTACAGAGCCTGGCTGAGCGAAGAGGGATGATGCACCCAGCATCAGTCCCATCAGTATCATATTTATTCTTTTCATATTCTCAATAATTCTTTGGCATTGGCAAGAGCTGCCTGCGTGATATCACTGCCACTGAGCATCTGGGCAATTTCCTCAATGCGCTCCTGGTTGTTGAGTTCTTTCATGTGCGAGATGGTTCCATTCTCGGTTTCCTCCTTCAATACCTTGTAATGATGGCTACCCTTGGCTGCTATCTGTGGCAGGTGGGTGATGGAGAGTACCTGTCGGTTCTGAAGTCCCATTTCTTCCATGATATCTGCCATCTTTTCTGCTATCTTGCCGCTTACGCCGGTATCAATCTCATCAAAGATGATGGTTGGCAACTTCACGGCTCCACTGATCATTGCCTTCAGCGAGAGCATCACACGGGCAATCTCACCACCCGAAGCAACCTGACTGACAGGCTGCAACTGTGTACTTTTGTTGGCACTGAAGAGGAAGCTGACCTTATCGGCACCATTTCCAGACAGTGGCTTTTCTGCAAAGGCAATCTCGAATCTCACATTCGGAATGCCCAGCGGGATGAGTCTGCCCTTCATCTCTTTTTCGATGGCCTTTGCTGATTTCTGACGGATAGAAGTGAGTAGGGCAGCTTGCTTTTCAGCCTTGGCAAGGAGAGCTGCAACTTCTTTTTCCTTCTCTTCGATGTCTTCATCGCCATTATCGATATGTGCAAGCTGTTCTGCGATGCGGTCACGGGTAGCAATGAGTTCGGTCACCGTTTCCACATGGAACTTCTGCTGCAGGGTGTAGAGTTTGTCCAGACGGGTATTGATGGCATCCAATCGGTTAGGATCGAATTCCACGTGATCTACACTACTGCTGATTTCCTGTGCGATGTCCTTCAGTTCGATATAGCTGCTCTGCATTCTGCCAGTCACATCAGCCATGCTTGGATAGACATCACAGATATTTTCCAGTTGATGAGTGGCATTCTTCAGTTTGTCAAGTATACTGTCGTCGTCTCCTGAAAGCGCACTGTCTGCCTCGTAGAGAGCGGTCTTGATGTCCTCCGAATGGCTCAGGGTCTCTGCTTCCTGCTCCAGCTGTTCCAATTCGCCTTCCTGCAGATTTGCATCATCCAGCTCTTTATGCTGGAAGCGCATAAACTCCTCGTTCTCACGGTTCTTGGCAATCTCGGCTTTCAGCTCTTCCAGAAGTTCTTTGGCTTTGCGATAAGCATAATACTCCTTTTGGTAAACCTTGAGCTGGTCGGCATCCTGAGCGATGATATCCACCACATTCAACTGGAAGTCTTCTTTCTGCAGAAGAAGATTCTGATGCTGCGAATGGATATCCACGAGTTGCTCTCCCAATTCTCTCATACGGGTGAGAGGCACCGGGGTGTCATTGATGAAGGCACGGCTCTTGCCGGCTGCAGTCAACTCTCTTCGGATGATTGTATCATCGGCATCATAGTCGATGTCGTTATCATCAAAGAATTTCTGCATACCATATCTAGAGAGATCGAAGTGAGCCTCTATCACACATCGGTCTCTTCCAGCCTTGATCGCCTTGCTGTCGGCACGGTTACCCAGAAGCAGTCCGATGGCACCGAGGATGATACTCTTTCCTGCTCCTGTCTCACCCGTGATGACGGAGAAGCCAGGATAGAGAGAGATGTTCAGCTCGTCGATGAGCGTGAAGTTCTTGATATATAATTGCTTGAGCATATTTATTCTACTTTTTGATAAAGATATAAAGGGAAAGCTGATTCTGATTTTCAGAAGCTTCCGTTCTGGAAGATGATCTCATGAAGATTCCAACCTGAAAAATCTATCCAGACAGATGATTCCTGAAAGATTATTCCTTGACCAGATCCCAATATTTATTCTGTGAAGGATTGATGGAGAAGAGGAGTTCATAGATGCTCTCCTTTTCCTTTTGGGTTCCCTTGCCGCGATAGATGTTGGCAAGTTCATCCTTCTTGAAGTCGGTCCATATCTGTGGCAACAAACTGAGCGGGCGGTTTTCCTTCGCCTTCTTCAGTCCTGTCTCCAGGGCGGCGGTTATCTCGGTACGACCTCTTTCCGCATTATTTGCCATCTCGTCGAGTCCTTTCCGATAGTAGTCATACTGCAACTGTCTGAAGGGTTCCAACGCTCCATCCAGATAGTCTGAGATGATGGCATATCGGTTGCGGTCATCAGAGAAAGCCTTCCATCCGGGATAATCCAGATTCTGGGCATTGTTTGTCAGATTCATGCAGCGCTGCAGGATGTCTTCACCGCCTTTGGGGGCAAAACTATCCAGATCGATGCCGATGATAAGATATGCATAATAGGCAAAGAGAGCTGTAAGCTGATTGTCTATCTGCTGCTCATTGAACTCCAACTGGTCGTATTCGGCAAAACGAAACGTGAAGTTATCGTCCACATTATTATATAAGGTGGAGGTGTATGCCGAATTGAAGACAGGGCGATTGGCCTGTATCAGCGCCTTGCAGGTAAAGAGATTCTGGTCTCTGTCATACTTGGTGACGGTGATATTGAAGTTGCAGATGATGCGTTCGTTCTTCTGAAACTGAAGATGAGTCCATTGGCGATTGTTGACGAATTGCTGCAAGGTCTGTTGCAGATTGTCGAATACGCCTTTTTCCGTACCCGAGATCTGGGCATGGTTGATGGTAATCTTAGCTTGCAGCTCCTGTGCTGAAATCGTAGAAGGACTGCAGCACAGGAGGCCACCAGCTAAAGATACCGGACTAAAACAGGAGAGCCAGCTCGTCAATGATGTCGCGAGCCACCTCAGTCTTCGGTTTCTTTTCATATTCTTTCTTTCCCTTTTCAGAGATGATGGTAATCTGATTGTCGTCAGTGCGGAAAGTAGTGCCCGGATTACGGGTAGAGTTGAGCACGATGAAATCGGCGTTTTTCTTCACTCTTTTCTTCTGGGCATTACTCTCTTCATCGTTGGTTTCCAGGGCGAAAGCTACGATTCGCTGATTCTTTTGTTTCATCTGTCCCAAAGCTGCTGCGATGTCATGGGTAGGCACCAGTGTCAGCTCCAGGTCATCCTTTTCGCGCTTGATTTTCTTATCAGCTACATTGGCAGGACGGAAGTCAGCTACGGCTGCACAGAGAATGGCTGCATCAGATGAAGCAAAGGCTGCAGTGGCTGCCTGATACATCTCCTCACAGCTCTCCACATTGATGCGGTGGATAGCAGGACTACAATCTAAAGAGACAGGACCTGCCACCAAAGTAACATCCGCACCACGGCGAAGACATTCTTCGGCAAGTGCGAATCCCATCTTTCCTGAAGAATAATTGCCGATGAAGCGCACAGGGTCAATCTTCTCATAGGTTGGTCCAGCTGTAATCATCACCTTCTTACCGCAGAGATCTTTCCCTGCAGTCTTCTGGTTCTCTGATTCTACATCAGCAACCTCATCGGCACTCTCCATCATGTTGAAGTATCTATCCAGGTAATTCACGATGACATCCGGTTCCTCCATACGTCCCTTTCCCTCTAATCCAGAAGCAAGGAATCCCACTTCCGGCTCGATGATATGGTTACCATAGCCGAGAAGGGTCTTCATGTTAGCCTGGGTAGAAGGATGCTTGTACATATCAAGGTCCATGGCAGGAGCAATGAAGACTGGTGCCTTCATGGAGAGATAGGTGGTGATGAGCATGTTGTCTGCAATGCCATGCGCCATCTTGCCCATGGTAGATGCCGTACATGGTGCAATGACCATGGCATCCGCCCAGAGACCGAGATCCACGTGCGAATTCCAGGTACCATCACGCTGTGAGAAGAACTCACTTACCACGGGCTTGTGGGTCAGGGCAGAGAGGGTGATAGGGGTAATGAACTCCTTACCGGCAGGCGTAATGACCACCTGCACCTCAGCTCCCTTCTTGATGAGACCACGGATGATAAGACATGACTTGTAGGCTGCAATGGAACCCGTAATGCCCAATACGATTTTCTTTCCTTTTAACATATTATTTTCCCATTCTCTTGTTGAACTCGCGCAGACGGATACGGGTGAGTACCTGCTTGGTATTGTTGGTGAAATCGCTTCCCAATACCCAGGTGAAGTAACTAGGATCCTTGGTCAGAATCTCTGCCACATCCCATCCTTTGTACTTGCCGAAGTTGAATACCTCGTGCTTGCGAGGATTGCCCTTTTCGTCGAGTATCACATTGCCGTCAGCATCCTTCAACTCCTCCCAAACGATGCGTCCGGCAAAATCTACATTGTCGTTGCGCTTGGAGAACTCCGCAAGCTCGTCCATGTCATTGTTGAGTACACGGTCGGCTTCCTCCTGAACACCAGGGGCATAATGGTCCAGCTCGCCTTTCAGCACGCAATAGGTAGCCTCGGTATCCTGGTCGGCGCGGTGTGCCTCGAAGTCTTCCTCCATCTTTCTGCCGCAATAGAACTTGTATGCAGCAGCCAGGTTACGACGCTCCATCTTCATAAAGATGTTCTGGGCATCAATGAGGCGACACTTAGAGAAATCGAAATCGATGCCGGCACGCAGGAATTCCTCTGCAAGCATAGGTACATCGAAATGATTGGAGTTATAGCCAGCAAAATCACAACCGGAGAACTCCTGGTTGAAGGTAGCCGCCAACTGCTTGAAGGTTGGTGCATCCTTTACATCATCATTGCTGATACCTGTAAGAGCAACCACCTCTTCAGGGATTGGCTTCCCTGGATTGATAAACTGGTTTTTACGTACCTCTGTTCCATCTGGATACACCTTGATATAGGAGATCTGGATGATTCTGTCTTTCACCATGTCAAGACCAGTAGTCTCTAGGTCGAACACGATCAGAGGCTTAGTAAGATTTAATTTCATTACTTCTAATATTTATTACTATATATTACTGATAGGGAAGGGGTGTTTAGATGAACCAAGCTCCTTATTCGTTAAGGAGCATTGGCATGATGAGCATGAGGATGTCCTCGTTTTCTGGCTGCTCAGCTGGTACAATGATACCGGCACGGCTAGGATCAGCCAAGTGGAAGACAACCTGATCGCTGTTCAGATTACCCAGGATTTCCATCAAGCTGCTACCCTTGAAACCGATGCTGATGCTGGAACCGCTATATTCGCAAGCCAATACTTCCTTGGCAGAAGTAGAAAAGTCGATGTCTTCTGAAGAAACCTCGAAACGGCCGCTCTCGATATGGAAACGGATCAGCTGGCTGCTCTCGCTGGCAAATGGCAAAACACGGCGCAATGCACTCTGCAAGCCCTTGCGATCTACGGTTATCTCACATGGGTTGTTGGCAGGAATCACTGAGTTGTAATTAGGATAGCGACCATCAATGAGGCGGCATTTCAATACGCCATCGCTAAACTGAATCTCAGCTCTGCGTGCATCAAACTTGATGGTTGCCTCATCATCCTTGCTCAGAATGTTCTTCAGCAATGATGCTGGCTTCTTTGGCAGGTTGAATGAAGAAGGAGTCTCACTCTTGACAGTGAAGTTCTTACTTCTTACCAACTTATGGCCATCACTTGCTACGATGGCAAGCGATTCGGGAGTAAGGTCGAAATAGATACCATTCATTACTGGGCGCAGCTCATCGCTAGCTGTTGCAAAGAGAGAACGGTTGATATTGTCGATCAGCACCTGTGCTGGCAAGACGAGGGTAGTGCAGGCATCACCCATATCCTGTGTTGGAGGATAGTCTTCAGCATTCAAGCCTGTGAAATTATAGAGACCATTCTGATATACAATCTTAATGGCATAACTATCTGTATCTACATCGAAGCTGAGAGGCTGCTCAGGCAACTCCTTCAATGCATCCAGGATGACGCGGTTGGCAACGCAGAACTCGCCTTCGCCATCGCAGTCAGTGAGAGCGATGGTACTCTTGATGATGTTGTCACTGTCGCTTGCGGTGATGGTCATCTCGCCGTTGGCAACTTGAAACAGGAAATTGTCAAGGATAGGCAGAGAATTCTTGCTGCCAATCACCTTAGCAAGCATATTGAGCTTGCTGTTCAATGCTGAACTTGAAACTGTAAATCTCATGAGTCGTTATTTTATATTATTAATTTTCTATATTACTTATCTCATTTTCATTGCTGATGCTCCTTACTTGACGGGCAAATTGGGGCATTTGCGCAATTATGAGCACAAAAATACAAAAAATATTGGGGATAGACAAAAATAATCGAAGAAATGTTTTTGTTTTAAAACTATTTTTAGTAATTTCGCAGTCAGAAAGAAAAATAACAGATAGATTCACTCGTTTTTGAGCCTCTTCATACATCTTTTGATTCTCGAAGAAAATGGGGCTCGGCAGGCGAAGGATTGAAACAATTTTTAAAATAATAATATGGAATTACAAGGAAAGGTAATTGCCGTTTTACCTGAAAGAAGCGGCGTTTCTGCAAGAGGTGAGTGGAAGGCTCAGTCGTTCGTTATCGAAACTCACGAGCAGTATCCAAAGAAGCTTTGCTTCGATGTTTTCGGAGCAGATCGTCTTGCTCAGTTCAACATCCAGAGTGGTGAGGAACTTTTGGTTTCTTTTGATTTGGATGCACACGAATATAATGGTCGTTGGTTCAACAGTGTCCGCGCTTGGAATATTCAGCGTGTAGATCCTAATGCTGTTGCTGCCATGCAGGGTGGCATGCAGCCAGTTGGTTCTCCATTCCCTCCAGTAAGTGCGGCTCCTCAGGCAGCTCCTGCTCCTGCTCAGGGTGCAACAGCTCCATTCCCTCCAGCTCAGCCAGCAGCTCCTGCAGCAGGTGGCAGCGCAGATGATCTCCCATTCTAAGAGAGAACTGCATGTAAGAAAAATGCAAAGAGCATTCGAAAGGGTTTGTTTCCACAATCCTTACGAATGCTCTTTTTCTTTAATTGGACTTCTATACCGGTTTAAAACCAGCAGAAAACTACCCTTAAGGAAAAAAAGATTTATCCTTAAGGAAAAATATAATTTCCCTTAAGGGTAAATATTTCTAGCCTTAAGGGTAAAAGTTTAGCCCTTGATGGAAGCTAAACTTTAACCTGGAAAAAACTTATACTTTTTTATTCCTTTGCTAATCGTTTCGTCTTCTTTTTTCAAAGAATACCCGGGATGCAGCAAAGAACAATACCACTGCGGCAGCATTTTCGATTGCTACCATCCAGAAGGCACCACTATAACCGAAATGTTCGGCTACAACACCACCCAGAAGACAACCGATTCCGAATCCCAGGTCCCAACCGGTCAGGATACTGCTGTTAGCCGTACCACGCTGGTCGTGACGGGCAACATTGATAAACATATTCAGGAAGGCTGGATACAGGTGACCATTTCCCAATCCTATCAATGCTGCTGAAAGATAGTAGGCTATCGGATGCTTGATGGCTACGAATATCGTAAAACCAACGAGCGATATCAGCATTCCTTCGGCAGCATTCTGGGTCAGCTTACCCTGACTCAAAGCCTTTCTGCCTTGCAATCTGCTCATGAACAATCCCATAGAGAGGATTGCAAAATAGGTACCCGTTCCTCCGGTAATGCCTAATTCCTCCTTACTGTAAATGGCGAGATAGTTGCTCAATACACCCCAGCAGAAACCAAACATGCAGATGTTGATGGCCAACAGCCAGGCGCGGGTCAGGAAGAAGCGGTCGAGCGAGAGCTTCTCCTTGTTTCTGATGATTTCCTTCTCTGGGAGTTTCACCGTTCCAGCTATCACTACAGAAGCAATGGCTACCACAAAGGCTATCCAGAAAAGTACCATATAGCTACCCACCAGATTGTGCAGATAGATACCTATGGAAGGGGCAATCGCCATGGCGAAGTTGTTGCTCAATCCATAAAGACCGATACCCTCATTGCGTCTGCTCGCTGGCAAGACATCGATGGCACAGGTACTGTTGGCAACAGTTACCGCTCCGAAAGGTCCACCATGCAGGGTTCGGCAGATGGCAAACATCAGGATGGTACTGGCTGCTATGTATCCTGCAAAGAAGATGGCAAAAGCCGTCAGACAGACCATCAGCACTTTCTTGCGGGAAAATCCATCCACCACATATCCGCTAAACGGACGGATGATGAGTGCCGCCACCGTATATCCGCTCAGAACAATGCCTATCACATCCTTCGTAGCCCCGAAAGTTTCACTCAGATAGAGTGGAAGGAGTGGGGTGAGGAGATAGAAGGCAAAGTAGAGCAGAAAGTTGGTGGTCATCACCTTGATGTAATTCGCATTCCAAAGTTTTTCTTTCATCTCTTCTGTATTTCTTCATTTCAAGATTCTACCCTATACTTATCATTAGTCCAGGGCGAGTATAGTCTGCTTGCGAAAGTTTATATTCTATCCTCTAGCCAGGCATCAATGAGTTTGCGGGCAATCGACAATTTCTCCGGCAGAACAGGGAGATTGTCCTTGCTGAACCATTTGCCGCGGGAAAGCTCTTCTTTCTGAAGATGAATCTCACCATCTACATATTCGGCTGTATATCCTACCATCAAGCCACTTGGGTACGGCCATGGCTGAGAACCGAAATACTTGAGATTCTTGATGGTCAGACCGGTTTCTTCCATCACCTCACGATGAACAGCTTCCTCCAGACTCTCACCTGTTTCCACGAAACCGGCTACCAGGGAATCGAAGTTACCCTTGAAGTTGCGGGCATGAACCAGCAGCACCTGATCGCCCTTCTTGATAAGAACGATGATGGCTGTAGCGAGAGAGGGCCAGACAGACTTGCCACACTCGGTGCACTTCTTACTGATATCTGTTGACATCTTCATAGGTGAACCGCATACACCGCAAAACTGGGTATTCATATCCCAATAGTTCAGTTCCTGACATTTTCCCGCTTTCTGATACAACTCTGGGGAGAGCTTGTAAAAGCTAGGACGCAAACCGCACATCTCATATTTCGGATTGTCGGTTACGGGCTCTGGAATGGTGAAAGTCTTCACTTCCGTACCGTCATTCATCGGTGTGATGTTGAGGATATGGGTCCAAGGCTTGGTTGCTACCGGACTTTCCTCACTACATGGAATCGTATAGGTTCCATCTTCTCTCTTCTCGAGCAAGATATCTGTCTTGCAAAATATAAACCAATACTTCATTACTTTGAACTTTGAATATTGAACTTTCAACTTTATGATATGCTTTGACGGGATTTCCCTGGGGGTAGCGTGCTATTGCTTTTTTCCGAAAAGCAACTCATAGTCACGCTGGGCAGCAGGCTTGGTCCATGCTTCCGGCACAAACTTCCAGTTGTTGTTTGGCTTGGCATCTACGGTTCCCATCTTTTCTATCGCTTCCATCAGGTAGTAACGCTGGTCGCGCTCACTGCGATAGATGATTCTGCTATCCAGACTATCCTTTGGAATACCTGCACCACGGGTGAGGAGCTCTCCGCCGCCATTGCCGCGATAACTGTTCACTGCCACCTTATACCACTTCTTTTCATCGAAAGGCTGACCATTGCTCATACGCAGAATCTTCACCTTCTCGCCGTCTGGCTTGGTAACATCTACCTCATAATCGATGCCGGCAGCACTGTCAAAATTGAAGGAGAGGTTCTTGAAGCCCAGGCGCTGCTGGTCGCCCTTGGTCTGGGTATCGAGCAGGAGAAGATGGTCATCAGGACTCTTCATCGTATTCACCCAGAGGTCATAGCTCATCTCCAGATGCTTGCGGATCTCCTCACCGGTAAGGCGCATCACGTAGAGCTGATTCTCATATTTATAGAGATTGAACATGTCACCAACGTAGATAGGTCCCGCCTGGATGGTAGAATTAAACTGGAGGGGCGCATTGAAGGCGATATCGGCATTCGTGATCTGAAGCTGCAGGTTGAGGATGAAGTCATTGAAGGCGCAGCTGCCGAAGAAAGACTCGCGGCTGTGAATGGTATTCTTGAAAGTTCCGATCTGCTTGCTGACAAACTTGTTGATTTCTGCAATCTGTGGCTCGAATGCCTTCATGAAATCCTCATCAATAGGACATTTTGTCACATCTGGCAGACTGCCAACTATCTTCTTGTCTGTCACAACATACTGTTTCTTGCCATTCACCTTCTTCTTAT
This sequence comes from Prevotella sp. AM23-5, assembly GCF_003473645.1. NCBI lineage: Bacteria > Pseudomonadati > Bacteroidota > Bacteroidia > Bacteroidales > Prevotellaceae > Prevotella > Prevotella sp. AM23-5. The sequence goes on from NZ_QUCG01000008.1 coordinate 50,048, forward strand.
CCAGGGTAATGGTTACCTCGGCGTCTGCCACATTCAGTGCATTATTGGCAGGGTCGAGACACACCACAGGCTTACCTTCCACATTCAGGATCGTCTCATTGCAGCGGGTATGGTCATGTCCGAAGAGTACCATATCGAAGCCTGGCACCTCCTTTGCTACCCGCAGGGAGGCATCCTCCTCATATTCGGGAGTGACAATACCGCCATCCTTACCGCTGTGGAAGACGCCAATGACTACGTCCGGTTTCTCCTTCTCCTGGATAATCTTCATCCATTTACGGGCACAGGTCACCATATTCTCAAACTTCATACCGCTCCAGAGATTCTCTGTCAGCCAGTTGGGAATAGCTGGAGTCAACATACCGAGAACGGCTATCTTCACACCCTCACGGTTCAGGATGATATAAGGCTTCACATAAGGCTTACCGGTCTTGGTATCAATGATGTTGGCACCCAGCACCGGACAGTTTAACTCCTTGATCCACTTATCGTAAACCGCATGACCGGTCTCTACATCGTGATTACCGAAAGCCTGGGCATCATACTTCATATAGTTGACTACATCAGCTGCCACATTGCGAGCCTGGGTGTTGACATAATTATAGAAATAGCAGGTAGGTTGTCCCTGAAGGATATCGCCATTCTCCAGGAGGATGACATTGTCCTTATAGGTCTTGCGCAGATCGTTTACATAAGAGGATACGCGTGCCAGGGTTCCAGCCTTCGGTTTGCGATTGATGAAATCGTATGGGAAGAAAGAACCATGTACATCACTCGTCTGAATCACTCTGAGTTTGACGGTGCGCTGCTGTGCCATTGCCTGCGAATTAAAAGTGAGCGCCAAGAGGAGCGCTGCGAATAACTGTTTCATACTTTTTCTCGAATTTATTTGTTTCAACTGCAAAATTACAAAAAAGTTGGCAATTACGGCATACTTTTTGTTGGATTCTTATAAAAATCATAAAAATAGGAGGTATTATACTATGGCATTTGTAGATTATTACAAGATTCTCGGTGTAGATAAGAACATCCCGCAGAAGGATGTGCGCGCTGCATATCGCAAGCGTGCTAAACAGTTTCATCCGGATTTGCATCCTAACGACCCAAAGGCAAAGGCTAAGTTCCAGGCGCTGAACGAGGCGTATGAGGTGATTTCCGATCCGGACAAGCGTGCTAAGTACGACCAGTACGGCGAACAGTGGAAGAATGTAGGAGGCTTCGGTGGTGGAGGCTATGATGGAGCTGCCGGCGGAGGTGCCGCAGGTGGAAATCCATTCGAAGGCTTCGACTTCAGTGGCTTCGGTGGAGGAGGAGGTTTCTCCAGCTTCTTCGAAAATCTCTTCGGCGGAGGTCGTGCCCGCGGTTCACAAGGTGCCGGTTTCGGTGGCTTTGGCGGATTCGGCGGAGCAGGTGCTGGTTTCGGTGCCGGTGCTGAATATGGTACAGGCGGATGTAACGGCGGCTGCGGTGGTCATAGCGCCAGAACGAATACGGGCGAGATGAACATGAATGTGAATATCGACATGTACACCGCACTGCTCGGTGGTGAGGGTATCATCACATTGAGCAATGGTTCAAAGATTAAACTGAAAATCAAACCGGAAACCCAGAACGGTACCAAGGTACGTGTTCGCGGCAAGGGGTATGACAGAGGTGATGGAACCTTCGGTGATCTGATGATTACCTATAACGTGAAGTTGCCTACTGGTCTGAATGAAAAACAGAAGGAATTGCTCCGACAGATGAAGGAAGCAAAGTAAAAGGAAAAAAGAAAGCTCCGATGGACTCAACAAACCATCGGAGCTTTCTTTTTATATTGTTTTTGAATCTTATGATTCTTTTATATTGTTTTAGAACTACGAATCTTTTAATCAGAACAATTCTATTGCTGTGGCTCAGAAACCTTGTTCATATTGAAGGCAGAAACTTTGCCATCAGGTGAAACAACTGCAGAAATCTTAAAGAGTTGTTCCTTCTTGGTGCCATCTGTCAAATCTACGTCCTGACGGGCAGAGAACTGTACCTGATACTCATATTCCTCATCGCCAACCTCGCGCTTCTTGATCTGGTAGTCGTTGTTGATGTGCCAGTTCATATTGGCTACATTATCTTTATAGAGCTTGTCCATAAAGGTAACGACATCAGCCTTGGTAGCCGAGTTCTTACCAAGCAGGGAAGAGAGAATATCCTCGCAGGTAGCTGTCAATCCATCCGCATTACGGGAATTGATGCTCTGGAAGAACTGACGGAACAATCCGCTTACCATCTGCTTTTCTTCTGGCTGGAGATCACGGCTCTTCACCTTCTTCAGGGCATTTTCAGCCTCTTCGATATGAGCACCATCTGTATGAGCATTCAGGTATGCCTGGTAGGCATCAGCTGTATCTGCAGCCTTAGCCACATTCCAGTCGAGGGAATCTATTTTAAGCAAAGCTTCCTGTTTGTGCAAACTGTTAGGATACTTCTGGAGATAATCCTCCAAAGCTTCTTTCGATCCGCTCACTACCGCATTGGTCCAATCCTGGTCGTTCTGCTTCAACTGGTCAAGATGAGCCATGATGGAATCGCGATGTGCTTCATCTGCATCCTTGTAGGTATCGAGATAACTCTGCAGTACCATCGGATCGCTGCTTTGCATCGCATACTCATAAGCTTCCATCTCCTTGTTGCGATTGGCACTGTCGTAGAAGTAATACATAATGCCACATGCCAAGACTGCAAAGATGAATGAGATGATGAAGATAGAGCGGGTGTTCTTTTTCTTCTGTGGTTCCTGAGGAGTATTGCCCTCTCCGCCATCATTTCCGCTTGCTGTAACTACAGGACGACGTACTGGAGGTACTGGTGGAACAGGAGGGGTAGGAGGTGCTGAAGGAGTAGTTGGAGCCACAGGAGTAGCTGTAGCCGCAGGAGCCTGCGGTGTTGCTGCCGATGCTGCGGACGACACCGGTGATGCAGGTGCCTCAAGAGGACGTGTTACCCCCACTGCTATCTCATGGCAGTTTGGGCACATCTCCTGACTGCTGAAATAAACCTCACCGCAATGAGGGCATTTAGTGATTTTTCCAGCTATCTCAACGCCACAACTAGGACAGGTTGGAGCCTTGTCACTGATCTGGCGACCACATTCTGGACATTTAATAATTGCCATAGTTTTATTTAAAGTTTATGTTTTACTAAAATATATTCTTGTTTCTATGCTTTCAGACCCTATTCACTCTTTACCTTAAAACTAATCATAAAGTTCAAAGTTCCAAGTAACAATGTCTTATCTGTGTCTGAATCTAATCTCTCTCAATCGATGCCTGCCCATGAATCTACTCTTATCCACGTAGCCATTGATACCGTTCAGTTTTCCTTTACCGGTATATTGCCACATCTCAAAGTCTCTTCCATCCTTGAGCACAGGCTCTCGCTTGGTATATTGTGCTATCATCAGTTTGTAACTGTCGAGCTTTCCCAAGAGATAATGGTCATAGAAGTTGGCACCCGTATAGATGAGCGGTTTCTGTCTGTATGCCTTTTCTACGAGATGCAGGAACTTAAAGAGTGAGTCGCAAAACTCCTCTGTCTCCAAACCACTCTTGGTCTCTACGTCGATCATCGGCAAGAGATCCTGGTCGCCCGGACGGCATTGAGCCATGAAATTCTCCAACTGGGTCTTCTGCGGAATACGGGCACGGTAAAAGTGGTATGAACCCACCTTGAGTCCATATCTATGCGCCAGATCAATATTCTGCTTATATTTGCTATCTACATTGGTTCCACCTTCGGTAGCCTTCAGATAGACATACGCCATCTTGGAGTTATCGCCCACCGTTTCCCAGAACACATTGCCCTGATAGTGGCTGAGGTCTATGCCATGCACATGACTGCAGGTATCCTCGCATTGCACCTGCGCACTTGCGCATAATGCTATAATTGATGATATTATTGTTATACAAAATCGTTTCATAGATGCAAAGGTACGAAAATCACTTGAAATTCGTCACAGAGTATGCTTATTTTTTATATATTTTATATTATTCTTCGATTTCTGAGAGCGAGCGGTAGAAGTTATTGCAGAAATTACTGATAGTTTCTATGGGCGCATATTCCAGATACCGCATACTGCGGCGCAGGTTCTTGCGCATCGTGCCTCCGGTGGTGCGAACGAATCCAGCCTGAGTCTGCTCGAATAAAATTTCCTGCTGATCGAGACTGTTATAATAAAGCGAACGGAGGGTCAGCTTGTAGGCACCACGTTCTACACGGCGCACGAAAGGTATATCATCCTGTTCAAATTCGAAGAAAAGGATAAGTACACTGCCCTGCAACTGCGCCATACGCTGGATGCGGAGCTTGCGCAGCCATTTTTCCAGTTTTACGAAATCTACCTTGTCGCCCTTGGTGCGCAGGTAGTTTCCCATCTCGATGATGCCACCGAGATTAACGCCATTTGCTAATATTCCATTGATATTGGATACGATGATGCGAAGTAAGTGGATGGTCTCAATAGAGGTGTCGATGGCATGACGCTCGTTTTCCTGTATGCTGGCTAAACGTCGGTTCAGGAAACCATTGTTCATGCGTACTTCACCCGCAGGCACATCGCTGAGGTTCTTCATCATCTGGGCTATCTTCTTCTGCTTGAAGGTAGTCATCGGTTCCATCTCCTCCTTTGTATGGAAGTGGTCGGAACGCAGCTTGACAAAAAGGTTTCTCTGTAAAAAATCCATCGTGCATTCATTTTAAAGTTAAACAATTGATAATAAGCCACTTCCTTCCTAGCTATATCGCTTCGGGTAACGAAATAGTATCGAAAACAGTGCAGCTAAACCGATAGCCAGAGGATAATAGAGGTATGGAAGGATATCCATCGGACTCAGATTGGCAAGACCTGCTGCCAGAAGCATCTGTACTCCGTAAGGTATCAAGCCCTGAACCGTGCAGGAGAAAGTATCGAGGATACTGGCTGCCTTGCGGTTATCTACTCCAAACTTATCACCGATTTTCTTGGCTATATTGCCTACGGTAAGGATGGCAACCGTATTGTTGGCAGTACATACATTGACCATGGAAACCAGTGCTGCAATAGACAGTTCGGCTCCTCGCTTGTTACTGACGTGTGCCGTAATCTTGTCGATGATATAATTGATACCGCCATTCTCACGGATGATTTCGAGCATGCCACCCGCCATCATTGCGATGATGACCAGTTCGCCCATACCGATGATTCCGTTACCCATGGCTGAGAACCAGCCGAATAGATCGTAACCTCCGGTAGCACCCAGAAGCTGACAGCTTATACCAATCACACCACAGAGCAATGTTCCCATCGTAAGAACCGCCATCACATTCATACCCGCCACAGCAGTGACAAGTACTACCAGATAAGGGAGCACCTTGACATATTCTACCTCCGGAATATCAGTAGGTGCCTGCAGACCGATACCCATCACGGCATAGATGGCCAGTACAATAACAGCGGCAGGTACTACGATAAGAGAATTGACACGGAACTTATCGCTCATCTTGCAATTCTGAGTCTGGGTAGCTACTACCGTGGTATCAGAGATAAAGGAGAGATTATCTCCAAAATAAGCTCCACCAACGATGATAGCTGTCATCATACCTGTATTAACGTCCATGGAGTGGGCGAGTCCCGCAGCTATCGGAACAAGTGCCACAACAGTACCTACACTTGTTCCGATGGATACGGAGATAAAGCAGGCTGCCAGAAACAGTCCCGGCAGGATCATGCTTGCCGGAAGAATGCTGAGTGCAAGATTGACTGTTGCATCGACAGCTCCCATCGCCTTAGCCGAAGCTGCGAAGGAACCTGCCAATACATATATCCACAGCATGAGCATCAGATTGTTGGCGCCGGCACCCTTGCTATAGGTATCTACACGACTCTTGATGGGCATACCACCAGAAATCGCTATGGCATAGATACTGGAGATCATAAATGCCACGGTGAGCGACAAATTGGTATCCTTATGACTGGCATCTACCGAATAGACGGTGAATGCCACGATGAGGACAATCAACAAAAACAATGGCGACAACGCCAACAATCCTTTCTTATTACTCATGTTTCTTTTTAAGTTATTACAATGTTACTCCATTCTTGAAAATGGAAATCTCACGATAGCCGTTGTACTCGTTGCGAGCTTAGATCTGCGTTCTGCGGTAGAAATCGATATTCTCCTTCATCAGCAGCTCAATAGGCATGTAATTCACCGGATTCACCTTCTTCTTGAGAACGATGGCACGGAAGAGGGTATCCACGCAATAGTAGCCCTGCATATAGGCATGCTGTGCGATGAGGAACGAGATACTGCCTTCGCGCAGACATTTCGCATTCTTGCCCACCATATCATAACCCATGATCTGTACATCACGGCGATTGGACTTCAGCAGATAATCTCCCACGAGATGTGCCTTCGATGTCATTGTTATACAATGATGGGTAGCAGGATGCTCATCAAAGTACTGAGCCATCATCTTCTGGTACTCGTTGCGGGTTCCATTGAGCGGAAGATCAAGCACATTGATGACAATCTGTGGGAAATGATCGTGCATATAATGACGGAATCCCACCTCACGGTTATCCTGCTGCTTGCTGACCACATGACCATCCTTGGTCTGTCTCATCAGCATCACCTCTTTCTCATTGCCCGCAAGCATCATCAGCATCTTGGCTGCAAAGTAGCCAGAGCAGAACGAATCCTGTCCATAGAAGGAGAGAGGACGCAAGTCTGGCATATATGAGTCGAGCAGGATAAATGGAATACCCTTTTGATGCAACTGGTCTGTAAAACCACGTGTCACTTCCAGAGATGATGGTACTATGATAACTCCCTCCGGTTTGGCATCAACAATCTCTTGTGAAACAGCCTTGAAAGAATCCTCGTTGGAACGCTCATAGAATCGAATCTCTAAATCAATATGGAAATCCCGGCGCTGGTCTTCGCACTTCCTTGCACCTTCTTCTATCTCTTCCCAATAGGCTTCCGACTCATGCTTCGGTATCAGAAGACAAAAAGTATAAGCCTTGTTGTATGCCAATGCACTGGCATACATATTAGGTTGATAATTCATTTCCTTGAGCGCTTGTTCCACCTTCTCACGAGCCGGCTTCGACACGTTCGGGCGGTCGTGGAGCACACGGTCCACTGTTCCTACAGATACGCCTGCTCTTTCGGCGATATCCTTGATTCTGATTCTTTCGGCCATTGTTTTTAAGTTTATGGTTTGAGCACATCACACGTACATTATTATATAATAACTGTGCGCACAAACTGTGCTTTTTACTATGTTTTGTTGAATTGCTGGTTTGTGTGCGGTCACACCGTCAGCATTCGGGCGCAAATATACAACATTTTTTTGAATTGTGCGAATGCACAGCTCTTTTTTTGCACAAAAAACGAAAAAAAAGGAGAAAAAAGGGAAAAAGTGAGAAAAATACGAAAAAATAAGGCTAGAATTGAAAAAAACTGCGATTAAATTTTGGTATTCGAGAAATTATAGCTACTTTTGCCAACGGTTACGGACAACTACAATAAAAAATTGTCTATTAGTAAACAAACAATAAAAACAAAGAAATTAAAACTATCAAACAATGGCAAAGATTGTAACATTAGGCGAGATTATGCTTCGTTTGTCACCAGAAGGCAACGATCGTTTCATCCAGAGTGAGTCACTTCGCATCATCCCTGGTGGTGGTGAGGCTAACGTTGCTGTTAGCCTTGCTAACTATGGTCACGATGCATATTTCGTATCAAAGTTGCCAAAGCACGAGATTGGCCAGATTGCAGTAAATGGTCTTCGTCGTTATGGCGTCAATACTGAGTTTATCGCCCGCGGTGGTGATAGAGTAGGTCTCTACTATGCAGAGACTGGTGCTTCTATGCGCCCATCCAAGGTTATCTACGACCGTGCTCACAGCGCTATCGCAGAGGCCGATCCTTCGGATTTCGACTTTGACAAGATCATGGAGGGGGCTCAGTGGTTCCACTGGAGCGGAATTACTCCTGCTATCAGCGACAAGGCTGCAGAATTGACCAAGTTGGCTTGTGAGGCAGCTAAGCGTCATGGCGTAACAGTATCTGTTGACCTCAACTTCCGCAAGAAGCTCTGGACATCAGAGAAGGCTATCTCTGTAATGCGCCCATTGATGCAGTATGTAGATGTTTGCATCGGTAACGAGGAAGATGCTCAGCTTTGCCTGGGCTTCAAGCCAGATGCAGACGTAGAAGGCGGCAAGACTGATGCTGAGGGTTACTATGGCATCTTCAAGAGTATGATGGAAGAGTTCGGCTTCAAGTATGTCGTTTCTACGCTCCGTGAGTCTCTTTCTGCTTCTCATAATGGCTGGAAGGCTCTTATCTATGATGGTAAGGAGTTCTATCAGAGCAAGCACTACGACATCAACCCTATCATCGACCGCGTGGGTGGTGGTGACTCTTTCTCTGGTGGTTTGATCCATGGTCTCCTGACTAAGGAGACTCAGAGCGAGGCTCTTGAGTTCGCTGTTGCTGCTTCTGCCTTGAAGCACACTATCCCTGGTGACTTCAACTTGGTTTCTGTTGACGAGGTTGAGAGCCTTGCTGGCGGTAATGCTAATGGTCGTGTACAGCGATAACATTAAACATTAAAACAAGAAGATGGCAAAGTTTAGCAAAATGCAGGTCATGGCAGCTATGAAAGAGACTGGTATGGTTCCTGTATTCTTCAATAAAGATATCGAAATCTGCAAGAACGTGATCAAGGCATGCTACGAGGGTGGCGTTCGCGTATTTGAATTCACCAACCGTGGCGATTTCGCTCACGAAATTTTCGGTGAGTTGGTAAAATGGGCTGATAAGGAGTGCCCTGAAATGATCTTGGGTGCTGGTACTGTGGTTGATGCTGGTACAGCTTCCTTGTATCTCCAGTTGGGTGCAAACTTCATCGTTGGTCCTAACTTCAACCCTGACATTGCTCCAGTATGTAACCGTCGTTTGGTGCCTTATTCACCAGGTTGTGGTTCTGTAACAGAGATCAACAATGCTCAGGCAGCAGGTTGCGATGTAACCAAGGTATTCCCTGCAGGTAATGTAGGTGGTCCTTCATTCGTTAAGAATGTAATGGCACCATTGCGTTGGAGCAACATCATGGTAACAGGTGCAGTAGAGCCAACAGAGGAGAACCTTACTCCTTGGATCAAGGCGGGTGTTTTCTGTGTAGGTATGGGTTCTAAGCTCTTCCCTAAGGAGACTGTTGCTGCAGCAGATTGGGCTGCCATCACAGCCAAGTGCCAGGAAGCTTTGGGCTACATTGCTAAGGCACGTGCATAATCAGGATGCATAAAAGATTTTATCATATTTATGACATCGCCATCATCTGTATGATGGTGGCGATGTTTGTTTTTTCAGCTTGTTCGCCATCGCATAAGGGCGAAGTAGATGAGCTGAATTATCTTTCTTATGCGCTTCACTATCGTAACCTTGATTCCACTAAAGTGTTGGCAGAGAAGGCTTTGGCTCTTTCCGAAGACTATCCTGCCGGATATGCGGAGGCTTGCAACAACCTGGCTTTTGTGGCTATTGCCAAGATGGATTACCATACTGCCAAGCGATGGCTGGACAAGGTAAACGAACGCAGTGACAACCAGATAGAACTCCTTATTGCCGACGTTCAGAATATGCGACTCTGTCAGCGTGAGGCCCGCAACAAGGATTTTTATAGCTTCAGGGAAAAAGCCATCCGTAAACTGCGCAGAATCGGTGAGGAAATAGATAACCTTCCTCTTCGGGAGCGTCAGCGCGCCATTTATGCGAAGAGTGAGTTTGATATCGTTGCTGCCACCTATTTTTATTATGTACAGCTAGACAAGCCGATGCTCAATGCGCTGGCAGATCTTGACCCGGATGAAGTGGAACAGGATACGGCACAGTATCTCAACTATCTTTATAATATGGGAGCTGGTGGCGCCATCACTCATGGCACCCCACAGGAAATCTGTCAGGCGGAATTTGATATGCTCATTCGCCTCTACTTTTTGGCAAGTGGCAGCAATCCTTATCCATACTGGCAGGCAAACGCACTGCAATCTATCAGCGAACATATTCAGGATCCGGAACAGCGCGATTTCCTGGTAAAGAACAATCTGCCGGCTTTCCAGTATCTCAATGTTGAACAGATGCCTTTGGAACTTCTGGCAGGAAACTTTGCGCAACGCGCACTCAATATCTTTTCTGAATATGGAGACGTTTACCAGACGGCAGGAGCATACCGCACACTGGCAGAATGCTACTGGCAGATCAAGGATTATAAATCGGCAGGCGATTGCCTGAATAGGGCACTCAACCAGAACAGAGCTATCCAGCAGGCGCCCGACCTGGTGGCATCTATCCGGGAAAGGCTCAGCCTGGTTTATTCTGCCATCGATGATAAGCCGGAAAGCGATTACAACCGCAATATTTACCTCGACTTGCAGGAGCAGAGCCGACAGGATAGGCAGTTGGAAGCGCGTGCCACTCAGTTGGACAACAATGCCGTCCAGCTGAACACGATGATTGCTGCGGTAATCTTTATGATAGTCTTGGTTGTGGTCTTGCTCTATGTATTCGACAGAATGAAGCGCCGCAATACCAAGGAAAGTTCTGTAGAATCCCTGCTGATACCTTTACATGAATGGGAAGAACAGAATACGCAGCATATCAATGCGTTATCAGAAAAGCATGAAGAATTGGAAGAAGCCAAGAATATGGTTCAGCTTCATATATCAGACAACAGACGCCGCAACCTGGAACAGCGTGCCAAGCTTTCTTTGGTCAATAGCATCACCCCATTTATCGACCGTATGATCCATGAGGTAGATAGACTGATGATGGGCAATGATACGGAAGAAGTAAGACAGGAGCGATATACCTATATCTCAGAGTTGACTGATAAAATCAATCAATATAATTCCATTCTCACCGATTGGATACAGATGCGTCAGGGAGCCATCAATCTCCGCATAGAGAGTTTCCCGCTCCAGCCACTTTTCGATATTGTAGCCAAAGGAAAAATGAGTTTTCAAATGCGTGGGGTCAAACTGACCGTACAGCCTACAGATGCCACGGTAAAGGCAGACCGTACGCTGACACTATTCATGATTAACACCATCGCCGACAACGCCAGGAAGTTTACACCTGCAGGAGGTGAGGTCGTGGTAAGCGCCAAGAGCCATCAGGCATTTGTGGAAATATCTGTAAAAGATACGGGAAAAGGTATGGATGAAGAAACATTGGAACATATCTTCGACCGTACCTATACCGGCGGACATGGATTCGGTTTGCTCAATTGTAAGGGCATCATCGATAAGTACAAGAAAATCAGTTCGCTCTTCTCTCCTTGTAATATTCAGGCAGAGAGTGAGCCGGGAAAGGGTAGTAAGTTCACTTTCCGACTGCCTTGCGGTATTCGGAAAATGCAAATGATACTGATACTTGCCTTGATGCTGATAGGTTGTAATATCCCATCTGCCGTACAGGGAAGCACCCGGAATAATGCCTCTATGCACAGAACTGACAAGCACAGAACTGACAGGCACTGGGGCAATAAGCAGACATCGCGATTGCTGCAAAAAGCAGCATCCTATGCCGACAGTGCCTATTTCAGTAATATCAATGGTACCTACGAGCGGACCCTGGCTATGGCAGATTCGGCTCGCAGCTATCTCAACCGATACTATCTGACATTGAATCCTGATGGGAAATATCTGATGGTGTCACATCCCATGAAAGGAACCGCTGCCGAAATCCATTGGCTGCACGACAGTTTGCCAACCGACTACGAGGTCATACTTGATATCCGCAATGAGAGTGCCGTGGCAGCGCTGGCGCTCCACAAATGGGAACTATACGATAGTAACAACAAGGTATATACACAGCTCTTCCGTGAACGGAGTGCGGATAATTCGCTCGATAACTACGTAAGAACCATGCAGACTTCAGAAAACTCGAAGGCTGTAGCCATCGTCTTGCTGATTATCCTGCTGTTACAATTGCCACTGGCATATTATCTGCTATACTATCGCCACATCCTCCGTTATCGCTATGCCGTAGAAAAAATCAATGCTATTAACAAGGTGTTGCTCAGTGGTGATTCCAACACGGATAAGCTGAAGCAGATTACCGGAATCTGGACTCCATCCGGCAGCAATAACATACGTAACGTTCAGCTTTTCCCTCAGCTCAACGAGGTGGTGAAACGTATCTCGCAGGCACTGAAGCAAAGTATTGATATGCAGCAGAATGAGGCTACGAATATAGAAATGGCTGAAGACGAACTGCATCGTGCCGAGTATGAAAACGGAAAGTTGCACATTGCCAATTCCGTACTCGATAACTGTCTCTCTACGCTCAAGCACGAAACGATGTATTACCCATCGCGAATCAGACAGCTTATCGACAGTACCCCGGAGGATGTTACTTCCCTGCAGGAGTTGGTGGATTACTACAAGGCAATATACACGATGCTCAGCGCACAGGCAATGGAGCAGGTAGAAGGAACCGTGAAATACGACGCTGACTTGCTGGCATATCTCAGGAAGCTGATTACTGGCGGAGTGAAGAACTTCACTTATCAGGAAACAGCCGCATCATCTGCCTATGTTACCTGCCAGTATATCCTTCACGATATTCCATTTGACGCAACCCGGCATCCACATCTTTTCACACCGCTCACCAGCGATATGAAATATCTGGTGGCCCGCCAGATTGTGAGAGAAATAGGGGAGGCAACCAACCTGCGTGGCTGTGGCATTCTTGCCAAGCCGTCATCTGATGGCAAACTCATGATAGAAATCGTTTTACCTGAAAAAATAATAAAGACAAAGATATGAATAAATTTAAGGTTATTATAGTAGAAGATGTGCCTCTGGAATTGAAAGGCACAGAAGGAATCTTCAAGAACGACATACCCGAAGCTGAAATCATCGGCACTGCGGATAGTGAAATCGCTTATTGGAAACTCATCAAACAGCAAAAGCCAGACCTTGTTCTGCTTGATCTTGGTCTGGGTGGCTCAACCACTGTTGGAGTAGAAATTTGCCGTAGTACAAAGGAACAGTATCCTGATGTGAAGGTTTTGATCTTTACCGGTGAGATTCTCAACGAGAAGTTATGGGTAGATGTACTCGATGCAGGCTGTGAAGGCATCATCCTCAAGAGCGGAGAATTGCTGACCCGTGGTGACGTGGCTTCCTGCATGAGTGGAAAGAAACTGGTTTTCAACCAGCCGATTCTCCAGAAGATCGTTGATAGATTCAAGCAGAGCGTAGGAAGCCAGCTGATGCATCAGGAGGCGATGATCAATTACGAGATTGATGAGTACGACGAGCGATTCCTCCGCCATCTCGCCCTGGGTTATACCAAGGAGCAGATCACGAACCTGCGAGGAATGCCGTTCGGAGTCAAGAGTCTGGAAAAACGGCAGAATGAACTCGTACAGAAGCTCTTCCCTGATGGTAATAACGGAATGAGCGTGAATGCGACCCGACTCGTGGTACGTGCCTGCGAGTTGCGCATCATCGATATTGATAATTTACAGGCTGATGAAGAATAGTCATACATTCAGCAGGATATGTGGTTATACCATGTTCCTGCTGATACTGGCACAGATCTTACTGGTGCTGGCTTCATGGCTCATCACTGCCGCTATGCCCGAGGTCTTTCCCCGGTCATTGCTCAGCCCGGAAGGTATCCGATGGTTCTTCGGCACTTTCACCGCCAACCTGCAGTCACCTTGGCTGGTATGGCTGTTGCTGATCAGCATTGCCTGGGGAACGCTACGGGCTAGCGGCTTGTTAAAATACGATCATAAGGTTTACCGACAGCGCAATGCCTTGAGGTTGGTTTGCCTGGAATTCGTCCTGTTTATCGGTGTGATGCTGTTGCTCACACTCATCCCTCATGCCATCCTGCTCAATGTAATGGGAGGATATGCCTCCAGCAGTTTTTCCAGAAGCATCTTGCCCTATATCTGTTTTATGGTCATTGTCATGGCACAGTCTTTCGGCGTAGTCAGCCAAAGACTGAACAGTATTGAGGCAATGGGAGAGGCAATGGCGGATGGGATTCGCCTGTCTGCTCCTCTCTTTATCATCTATATACTTGTCATTCAATTATATAGTTCTGTAGATTATCTTTTTTGAGGATCTTTGATAGTACATCAATTCATCATACTGAAAAAATCAAAGGGGCATCCCAATCACTTGGAATGTCCCTTCTTTTGGTATATATTTGGTTTGATAAATTGGTCTAACTATCTTCTGCCACCGAATGAACCGCCGCCATTATTGCTCTTGCTACGGGAAGAACCACCTCCAAAGGAACTGCGGGCACCATTGCTGCCTCCGCCAAAGGAACGGCTTCCACTGTTGAACGAACGGCTGTTATTCAATGAATTGCCGCCACGGTTTCCACCGAAAGATCCCCTGCTTGGAGTGCTGGAACGTGGAGTGAAACCATTATTAAACGAACGGCTGTTGTTGGTAGAGCCACTGCCGAATCCGCTTCGGTTATAACCTCCGAAAGAGCCACCGCCACGGACACCGCTTCCAAAGGTAGCATTATTTTGGCGACTGTTGCCGAAAGAATGATCACGTGTAACCGTAGTTCTTGTACTGCTCTGACGATTGAGGTTACCGAACGTCTTGCCACGACCATAATCGCCACGGTTGAATCCATCGCGCATACCGAATCTAGGTTCCTGACCACGAACACCGATAGGGCGAGGACCGCCGAACTCACGTCCGTGATACCAGCTTCTGCCACCATTCATTCTCCAGCTGTGTCCACCACGATATACAGCATAGAAATGAGGTCTTCCGAAGAAGAAGTAATCTCTGCGTGGGTAGCGTGCATAGATGCCGAAGTGGAAGTAACCACCATCCCAGTAAAGAGGACGGTAGAAATAGCTTGCGGCACAGAATGAGCGATACTGCCAATCCAGAAGGATATAGCTCAAGTCGAGATTACGCTGACGCCAATAGATGCCGTAGAGATCGTCGTAAGTATCTACGCCCATCAGATAGTCGAGGTTGATTTCATAAGCTGCCTCATACTGATCATCTGTCAGATTCAGCTCGTAAGCCATCTTGTCTGTCAGGAACAGCGCCTGCTGGCGAGCCTGTTCATAACTCATTGCTGATGCAGAAGTGAATGTCATCATGAACATTGCTACTAGTGCTATGATAAACTTCTTCATAATCTTATCTTATTAATATGTTAAACTTCCATTTTCCAGGAAACCATCAGATTCCCGAATCATCGTCAATTCAGTCATCTTTCTGATTTCTGCTGCAAAGATAAGGCGATTTCTGGAGGTATAGTAAGGATTTTCCCTAAACCGATAGAGGAATTTCCCTAAACGATGCTTTTCATAATCACTATTTATCATAACGTCCCTTAAAAGTAAAATAATAGGGGCTCTCTTCTTACTTAGAAAGAGAGCCCAACTTATAGCTTATTTCAATACAAACACCTTGGTTTCGTGAGCTTTCACGGTACCTTTCCATCTGTTTGCCTTCTTGGCAATGTCGCGATGCTGCCATACATCTCTTACCAGATACTTGCCGTTTAAGCCCAACTGCTTGAAATCTGCCTGAATAGACTTATCTTTATCACCACAGTTAAGAATGGCAACGGCATGAGAACCATTTGCCAAAGGACGAACATAAATCTGATGATCAGCCTGATTTACCTTGCGCTCAGCAGCCTTGCCCAACGGATCCTGATCAATGGCGATGATTTCCTTGTTCAGGAGAATGCGCTTATCCTCAGCAGAAAGCTTTCTCAGGTCGTTGCTCAATGCCAGTACTGATGACATCATACACCACATACTCATCTGGGTCTGATACTCAGTATAGCTGCAGCCAACACCACCCAGGTCACTGGATGGTCCGCCCTTGCCATTCAATCCCACAACCAGCATATCCATATCAGGCCACTGTCCGTGGCGAACATCCTTGGCAAGCGGTGCTGTGATATTCACGATATCGAGAATACCCATACCGCCTTGTTTCACGATATCTTTCCACATATCTCTTACATCATAGCTGGTTCTCCAGAGCGAACCGCCTACCTGCTCGCACCATTCTTCGCAGTTGCGCTGTCCCCATTCACAGATACCGAGAACGATGTTTCTACCCGATTTGCTCAAAGCCTGAGCCATCGTATGATAGCGTTTACGGGCTGTGGCACTGTCCTCCGGAGCATTGCAGTAGTCATATTTCAGATAGTCGATACCCCATGAAGCAAAGGTGCGGGCATCCTGCTCCTCGAAACCATAACTGGCTGTCCATCCACCGCAGGTAAGCTGGGCGGCATCAGAATAGATACCCAATTTCAATCCCTTGGAGTGTACATAGTCGGCAAGCGCCTTGATACCATTCGGGAACTTCTTTGGGTCTGGAATGATGTTATTATGGCGGTCACGACCTCCCTGCCACAAGTCATCTATAAAGATGTATTCGTAACCGGCATCGCGGAAACCATGTTCTACCATGGCATCGGCAGTTTCCTTGATCAGCTGTTCACTGATGTCACCTTTAAAGAGGTTCCATGTCATCCATCCCATAGGAGGAGTTTTTGCTAATTGGTTGCGCTCCAGCAGCGTTTCGCTTTTCTGGGCAAAAGAAGATGTTGCCAATAAGGCAGCAAAAGCAATAGATAAGATTTTCTTCATATTGAATTTTAATTATATGGTTTATTCCAATATGCAAAGGTACATCTTTTTTCTAAAAAAACGTTAGTTCTTAAACATATTTAATACTTTGTTCCCCTTACATTCGCCATTATTTCATACCTTTGCAAAAAAATAATAAAAAGAAGAAGATATGAAAAAGAAAGATGGTATGACAGGATGGCTCATGAAATGCAGTAGCAGCTGTCTGATATTCATGGGATGCAGTCTGATGATTACGGGATTCTGCCTGCTGTTGACAGGATGTACGGAAAAAGCCAGGAAGATGGAAAAGAAGAATATCAAGGTGGAAACAATCTCTGTAGGAAATACAAACCTGGGGGGAATGAAAGACTATGTGGGTACCATCGAGGAAAAGATGGGATCAACACTCAGTTTCGAAATCGCCGGAAATATCACTTCCATCCGTGTAGATGAGGGCGACAGAGTCAGCAAGGGTCAGTTGCTCGCCACCATCAACCCTACTACCGTGAAGGAGGCTCACCGGGCTACCCTCACCACCCTGAAGCAGGCAGAAGATGCCTACAGGAGATTCCTGCCCCTCCATCAGTCGGGAACCATCTCGGATATGAAATGGGTGGAGATAGAAAGTAAACTGGAACAGGCGAAGGCAGCCGAAAGCATCGCCCGTCAGCAACTCTCCCACTCTACCCTCACCGCTCCGTTTTCTGGCGTCATCGCTGCCAAGAATGTGGATATGGGAACCTACGTACTTCCTGGTCAGCCCGTGCTGAAACTCGCCAATGTGGCTCAGGTCAACGCCAAGGTTTCCGTACCCGAAGCAGAAATCTCGCATCTCCACGTAGGCGACAAGGTGAAGCTGACGGTTGCCGCTCTTTCAGGAGCCGTCTTCTATGGAACCATCTCAGAAAAAGGCATCGATGCCAACCCTATCTCGCATACCTACGACATCAAGGTGGGTATCACCAATCCGCAGGGTCGTCTGCTCCCGGGTATGGTCTGCAACGCCCAGATTCAGGGCAGCGCAGCAGCACCGGCTCATATCATCGTTCCGCCGCAAAGCGTTGAACTGGATGTA
Source organism: Prevotella sp. AM23-5 (assembly GCF_003473645.1). NCBI lineage: Bacteria > Pseudomonadati > Bacteroidota > Bacteroidia > Bacteroidales > Prevotellaceae > Prevotella > Prevotella sp. AM23-5. The sequence goes on from NZ_QUCG01000008.1 coordinate 67,809, forward strand.
GATAACTCCCGATTCGTTTGGACCGTAGTAAACGGCAAGGCGCACCAGCAACCTGTAACCATAGGCGATTTCGAGGGAGATGGCATCATCATTCTCTCGGGACTTCATACTGGCGACCAGGTCATCATCAATGGTCAGCAGAAGGTATCAGAAGGTATGAAGGTTGATACCGGAAAGAGTAACAACCGATAAATTGTGGAGGGAAAAGATATGAATCAAGACAAAAATCAAGATACAAGCAAGCCGAGGATTCCGCAGAAGGACACCGCCCTTCACGACCATATCAAGGCTCGCATTACGAGAAAACCCAACCGCATCATCAAGCGTTCGTTCATCGAATCGGCGATGTGCAACCATAATATCGTGATGCTCCTCATGGGTATGCTCGTTTTCGTGGGCATTCTGGGCATCTGCATCATGCCTAAGCAGGAAATGCCGCAATTCACCATCCGCCAGGGTGCCTGCGTTGCCGTATATCCCGGTGCCACATCCGATGAGGTGGAAGAACGGGTGGCAAAACCGCTGGAGAATTTCATCTTCGGATACAAGGAAGTAAACAAGAAGAAGACCTACACCCAGAGCAAGGACGGCATGCTAATCGTATTCCTGGAACTCAACGATGATGTAGAAGACAGGGATGCCTTCTGGAGCAAGTTCAAGCACGGACTGCAGGCCTTCAAGGCATCACTTCCATCAGGCGTTCTCGCCCTGCAGGCAGTGGACGACATCGCCGATACCTCTGCCCTGCTCATCACGATGGAAAGCAAGCAGAAAACCTATCGGGAACTGAACACCTACATCGACCGGCTGAAGGACCGCCTGCGCCGCATCGATGCCATCTCCAACCTCCGTACCTACGGACTGGAGAACGAACAGATCAGTATCTATCTGGACCAGAACAAGTTGGCTAAATACGGCATCGGTTCCTACAAGGTACTCAACCAGCTCGCCCTACAGGGCTTCACCACCATGAGTGGAAACCTGGAGCTGGGCAACCTCAACCTGCCTATCCACATCACCGACTCCTACAACAACGAGCGCGATGTGGCAGAGCAGATTGTCTATTCCGACCCCAAGGGCAACATCGTGCGCCTGAAGGATATTGCCCATATCAGGAGAGAATATCCCAAATTGAGCAAATACATCAAGAGCAACGGCAACAAATGCGTGCTCCTCTCCATCGAGATGCGACCGGGCAATGATATCGTGAAGATGGGAAAAGACGTTCACCAGGCGATGGATGAGTTTGAGCAGACCCTGCCCGATGATGTGCATATCAATACCATCACCGACCAGAGCAAGGTGGTGAGCGAATCAGTGCTCAACTTCCTTCGCGAACTGCTCATCTCGGTCATCTCCGTCATCATCGTGGTCATCCTGCTTATGCCACGCCGCGTGGCAGAGGTATCCGCCCTCAGCATCCCGATCACCATTTTCTCTTCGGTGGGCATCTTCTATCTTTTCGGTATGGAACTGAACACAGTCACCCTGGCTGCCCTCATCGTAACCCTGGGTATGGTGGTGGATGATTCCGTTGTCATTATCGACAACTATATGGAGAAGCTGGGCCACGGCATGTCGCGCTGGCACGCAGCCATCGCTGCCCCACGCGAGTTTTTCATGTCGGTACTCTCCGCCACGCTCAGCATCTCGCTCACCTTCTTCCCGTTCCTCTTCACCATGCATGGTGACATGGGCGATTTCGTCAAGTCGTTCCCTTGGGCAATGTTCATCATCCTGAGCATCTCGCTCACGGTTTCGCTGCTGCTTACACCTTATTTACAATATAGGGTGATTCATCAGGGCATCAGCAGTCAGCCTACCCCCAACGCCAGGAAGAAGCCGCTCGATTATCTGCAGATGGGTTACACCTGGCTGTTGAAGCACTGTTTCGCCAGTCCTCGCATCACCCTCATCGTGGGCGTGGTGCTGGTAAGCATCGGTGCCGTCATCTTCGTGAATCTTCCGCAGCGAATGATGCCTATTGCCGAGAGAAACCAGTTTGCCGTGGAGTTCTATCTTCCTAACGGAACCACAGCCGATAGAACTGCACAGGTGGCAGATTCGATGGCTCACGTCCTGCAGCGCGACTCGCAGGTAACGGCGGTAACCACGTTTATCGGACAAGGTTCACCCCGTTTCCATACCACCTACGCTCCGCAGATTGGAGGACCCAACTTTGCCCAGTTCATCGTGAATACAGTAGATAACGGTGCCACCGAAGAGGTACTCGACCGATATGCCGACCGCTACTCCAACTACTTCCCGGATTGCTACATCCGCTTCAAGCAGATGGATTACAACAATGCCAGCTACCCTATCGAAGTAAGAGTGAGCGGCGACAGCATCAGCGATTTGAAAGCAGCCGCCAGGAAGATAGCCACCTGCATGCATCAGATAGAAGGTATCAATCTGATCCGTACCAATTTCGAGGAGCCGTTGCCGGGCATCCGGATTACGCCGGATGCTACCGAGGCCAACCGTCTGGGTGTGAACAAGACGCTGCTCTCTGCCGATCTTGCCATTCATTTTGGCGATGGCATTCCGATGTCCACCCTCTGGGAAGGCGATTATCCGGTGAAGATGGTACTGAAGTCGGAGAACGACAGCGACCTTGCCAACGAATACATCCCTGTGATGGGCGGAACATCGAGTGTGCCGCTCCGTCAGCTGGCTAAGATTTCTCCCGACTGGCACGATGGCTGCATCGTCCGACGCAATGGCATACGCACCATTTCCATCGTCGGTGAACCGTTGAGAGGTTATAATGCCAACCAGTTGTCCAACAAGCTGAAAGAGGAAGTATCGAAACTCCCGCTCGGTACCGATCTGGATTGGGAGATTGGCGGTATGGCAGAAAAGGATGGCGAAACCATGCCACAGGTGATATCGGGAGTGCTGATAGCGGTATTGATCATCTTCTTCATTCTGCTCTTCCATTTCAAGCGCATCAGCCTGGCTCTGGTGAATCTCTCCTCCATGTCGCTCTGCATCTTCGGTGCAGCGATAGGACTCCTGATTACCGGCTTCGATGTCAGCATCACCTGCATTCTGGGTGTCGTGAGTCTGATGGGTATTCTGGTAAGAAACGGTATCATCATGCTCGATTATGCCGAGGAGCTTCGCCGCGACAAGGGTCTTTCGGTAAGAGATGCCGCCTTTCAGGCTGGTGAGCGCCGTATGCGTCCTATCTTCCTCACCTCAGCAGCAGCTTCGGTAGGCGTATTGCCGATGATGATAGAGAACAACACATTGTGGTCTCCGATGGGAGCCGTCATCTTCTTCGGAACCCTCATCTCGATGGTGCTCATCGCCACCATCCTTCCTGTGCTCTATTGGATTGTATTCGATAAGCACGGAAAGTATAGCTTGAGGAAAAAGACATCCTGTGAATAAGCAGAAGATACAGTATCAAAAAGCAAGGTAAAAGGCAAATAAAGAAGCAAAAAAGGCTGGCAGGAAAACTTCCTACCAGCCTTTATTTTTTTATCTTCATCGGATTTTTATTATTCATCGGATTACGCGGATGAATCGGATTTCTTTGCTGCTTTCCGGATTACGCACGGATTTTCACGGAAAGCGACCTGTTCGGTCGAGGCGATACTCCCTGAAGCAGTGACACGCTACGGCGCTAGCCCAATGGCCGTAAGGCCAAACTCCGTTTAAATTCCGTGCGTAATCCGTGGAGCAAGAATGTTCCGATAACTCGGCGTGATCCGATGAATAATAAAATAAAATCTGTGAGCCCCTATACCTTATCCCCAAACGATGCATGGATAAGTTTATCTCTAATATCCGGATAATCCTTCTCCGGAATCCAGCCCTCAAGCCCATTAACAATTCTCACATAAATGCTGTGATGATAATCAGCCTGACCTCCTCAGACTGCGGAAATGTACCCCTTGTTCACACCAGTGGTGTGATACAAACCAGAATAAGTAATATGATACTTACTCATTACTTCAACCAAAATTTTGCCAAATTGACTCATGTCAACGTGATAATTTGATTTGATCATAATTAAAAAAACTTAAAAAATTGATGTATTTAAACTGTCAGTTCCCACTACGGGAACCGCCATTTCTATCCTTTTTTGTAACTTTGCGATATGAAACCAGCGAGATACTGCCTATCCCCAACTCCTTTCACAACATCATGTAAACGGAACAATCCGCTTTACCAACAATAGCAGATGATAAAATGAAGAAAAAAGTATCACAATTCGCAAACATGACCAGCAAGACTCCCATACTGGGAGACCTCGAAAGCCTGGTTTCATTCATGAAAACCGATAAGAAACTCATGTTCCTCACCCAGTCTTACCGTCAAACAGGCAAAAAAACCTTTAAGGCGGATGCACCCCTCTTTGCCCCAGCCTGCTACCTCGAAGGAGGCAAAGGCCAGGACAACATCCGGGAACTCACCCACCTATCTCTCGTAGATTTCGATGAGCTCTTCCCCGAGGTGCCTCCCGATATCACGGCTCTCAACGCCCTGAAACAGAAACTCTGCGACGATCCGCATACCCTGCTCTGCTACATCACGATGAGCGGCAATGGTATCCGAGTCATCTATCCCTATGAGGGAGATGACTACCCCGCTGCCTTCGCCAAGGGCAATGACTACTATCAGCAGCTCATTGGCAAAGAAGCCGACTTCCAGTGCAAGAACGTCAATCGGCTCAGCGGACTCGCCTACGATCCCGATGCATACTACAAATCCTGTGCCAAACCCTTCACCGCCGAGGAAATTTCACAATTCCACACCAAGGCAACGAAGAAGAATCAGCAGCTGAAGAAACAGGACCGCATCAACACCTACTACGAGCAAATCATCAAACCGAAACTCGCAGCCGACAATATTATTTACGAGCCGCACAATCACAACAAATATGTGATGCGGGCGGGCTATATGCTCGCCAGAAAGCGCTATGCCCATGCCGATGTACTGAAGTGGGCTCTCCAGAAGTTCCCTGAGTATAATGATGTGGAACAGGTCATTAAGTCGTGCTACGACAACACCCCCGGTGCCAGCAGAAAGGCATCAGGAGGAGGTGGTGGAGGCGGTGGAAATGGCGGCAGTGACAACCGCTTCGCATCGGTCGAGGAAATCAGAATTTTTCTCGATGAGCATATCCGTCTCCGATACAATCTCATCACCCAGCGATACGAGTTCCAGGAAATCCCAGAAGGCGCATCACCTTCCGCCGCTTCCGCCGCTCCCGACAAACCGCCAAAATGGCAGATACTCCTCGACCGACACGTCAACTCGCTCTGGACCAAGATGTCGCTCACGGTGAAGGTAAATAAGTTGGATATGCGCAATATCATCGAGAGCGATTATACGCCCGTATTCAATCCCTTCGAGGATTATTTCGCCCATCTCCCGCCCTGGAAGGAGGGCGACAAGGACTACATCGCCGAACTCGCTGCCACCGTGAAGGTGAAGGATACCGACAGCTCCGTGCTGAGCTTCGAGGAATGCCTGAAAAAGTGGCTCGTGGCAATGATTGCAGGTTGGCTGGACGAAGAGGCGGTCAACAATGTCATCCTGGTCTATATCGGAAGACAGGGTGCCAACAAGACCACCTGGTTCAACCATCTCCTTCCGCCGGAGCTGAAGCAGTACTTCTACACGAAGACTAATGCCAAGCGAATGACGAAGGATGACCTCATCGCCCTCTCGCAGTACGCCCTCATCTGCTGCGAGGAGCTGGATACGATGTCTGCCTCGGAGATGAACCAGCTGAAGGCTGCGGTGACGATGCAGTATATCAACGAGCGAGCCGCCTATGCCCACTATACCGAGCAGCGCAAGCATATCAACAGTTTCTGCGGTACGGGCAACAATCCTGAGTTCCTGAACGATCCTACGGGTACCCGCCGCTGGCTGCCTTTCGAGGTAGAGAGCATCGTCTCCCCTCGCCAGCATCCCTTCAATCATCCCGGCATCTATGCCCAGGCTTATGCCCTCTACAAGAGCGGCTACCGCTACTGGTTTACGGATGAAGAGATAGAGCGGCAGAACCGCCACAACAGCAAATTCGAGACGCCACGCCTCGAACAGGAACTGGTGGATCTCTACTTCCGGAAGCCTTCGGAGGGAGAGACAGGGGAGTTTGTGTCCGTAGCCCGGGCGATGCAGATCATCGGCTGCAACATCACTCAGAAGCTGAGCAGCCAGAAGATTGGCAAGGCATTCAGCGACCTGGGATTCAAGAGGTTTCGCAATACAAGATGCCGTGGTTTCATCGCCATCGTCCGTACGGCTGAAGAGATTCGGAACTATCAGATTTCCCTGGGAATCGATGCCAGCAACAACCTTCCGTTCTGATGCCGTTTATGACACTATGACACTTATGACACTTGTTTTCTAAAACTTTCCTCACGCGGGCGGGCAGGAAAAATTTTCCAGAAAGGCCTCCCGCCCGCCTACGTGAGAGAGATTTCAAGAAAAGCCTGTCATAAGTGTCATAAGTGTCATACCGGAGCAAAAAATCTCCAGCATTCTAAGCAAGTCACTCAGGCATCCTAAGCAAGTCACTTACGGGTCGTAAGTAAGTCACTTAGGCATCGTAAACAAGTCACTTAAGTTTCGCATGTGGTTCAAGAACGGGCTGAAGGCCCAAAAGCTCTTAGCCCAGGGCATCGCCCTGGGTATAATGGCAGTCAACAAGACGCCCTGTAAGGGCAAAAGCTTTGTAAATTGCTAGGTACTTGAAAGCTTTTGCCCCTACAGGGCGACAGGCTTGCGTCCACATATACCCAGGGCGATGCCCTGGGCTAGGAGCTTCTGCCCTTTCAGGGCGTATGGAGTTTATATGCAAAACTTGAGTCAAGAGTCAATCACTTTTAAATTTCAATCAATATGGAACAGAAATGTTATTCCAAGCAAGAGTTAGCTCTTGAGTATTTCCCTGATGCCACTCCCGAAGTGGCAAGTGCCCATCTCAGAAGATGGATCAACCGCTGCAAGCCTCTCCACGATGTTCTGGTGAAGAGCGGCTACACCAAATGGTCGAAGGAATTCAGTCCGATACAGGTTGCCCATATCTTCGACTATCTGGGCGAGCCATAGGAAGAAATTCATCCTTCCGGGCTTATCTTCAGAAAAAGACGTGAAAATCAGTGAGAAACCGTGAGTAAACGTGAGAAACCGTGAATGGCGGATTCTGAATGTTGTATCTTTGCATTGTGATTCAGAAAGAACCACGGGCAATGCGCAGCGCCGATTAACTTTAATAATTTAACCATTTAAACGTTATGATCAGAATTGTCTTATACCAGAACACGAACCAGAAGATTGCCGAAGCTTGCGGCAAATGGTTTCCACGAGTAGTATCCGATGAGACCATCGGACTCGAAGAGCTCGCCGCTCACATGGCTAGCCACAACACCCCTTACAGCAAGGGTGCCATCCTCGGTATGCTGACCGATGCAGCAGCCTGCACCAAGGAGTTGCTCCTCTTGGGCAAGAATGTGAAGTTTGCCGACATAGCCATTTTCTCCCTCGGACTGAAGGTGAAGGGCGGTGCACCTACCAAGGAGAACTACAACGTGGCGAAGTACATCCTGGGATTGAAGTTGAGAGCCAGAGCCACTGGCGAGCTCAAGACCGAGAATCTTGACACCACGATCAAGCTCATCAATCTGGCAGCTCCTGTAACGGAGAATCCAGGGAATCCGGTGAATCCAGGGAATCCGGATAATACCGGCAAGGATAATCCATCAGGTGGTGGCAGCCAGACTGAAGGCGGTGGTGGCAACACCGATAACACCCAGCAGGGTGGCGGTGGAACCACGGATAGCGGAACGACAGATGGAGGCGGCGACGACAACGTAAGTCTGTAGCCGAGAATAGTAAAATCTGAAAGAAGGGAGCCGTATGGCGTCAGGGGCATTCCGAGAGCATCAAGAGGCAGGAATCATCTGCAACAATCATCAAAAGCAAGCTCTGAACGGGTGTCTGGGTGATAGGGCTTCCTTCTTAGGATATCTCCCTAGTTATGAACATTTCAGTTGAATCAAGTTTTAGTAAATCAAGTTTTTGAAAATCAAGTTTTAGTAAATCATCAGACCATGAGAAAAGAAACCATCAAGAAGATCATCAATCTTATTATCACAGTACTTACCGCCATCGCTTCTGCCGTCTGCGTGCAGAGCTGCAAGGGATAGGAATGAATCCCTCATCAGTAATCAGTATTCTGTATTCAGTTATCAGTATTCTGTAATCAGTATTCAGTAATCATTAACAAGAGTTGCCTATGATCAAGAACAGAAAGATCAATTTAATCGTCATCCACTGCAGTGCCACCCGAGTCACCCAGGACTTCACGGTAGGCGAATTGGAGGCGTGTCATTTAGCGCGTGGTTTCCGTGACATCGGTTATCACTATTACATCACGAAGGACGGAGTGATTTATCCGTGCCGTCCGGAGTCGGAGCCTGGAGCTCATGCCCGTCATTACAACGCCCACAGCATCGGCATCTGTTACGAGGGTGGTCTGGATGCCAATGGTCGTCCTGCCGACACCCGCACGCCAGCGCAGAAGGCAGCGATGAGAGAGCTTCTGAAGAGTCTCTGTACCGACTATCCTGAAGCCGAGATCCTAGGCCACAGAGATCTCCCCGGTGTCCACAAGGAGTGTCCATGTTTTGATGTCAAGAAGTGGCTTTCCAACATCCATTTCCACATCTAGTCTCCTCCTCTCATCAAATATAAATTTCCGTACTCATCTCATTTCTCCCCCAACCTTATGTTCCCGCATAAGGTTGGGGCTTTTTTTTATATCTTCCAAATATTCACCGCCACATGTGCCATCTTACTTTGGCGATTAACAATTTTACTCTCGTTCCATTCGTCATAACCAGCTATCATCTGTGCATCAATATAAGATGATAAGGCATAAACCTTTTTCTTTTCCTCAAAAGAGCCATTTTTCAAACCCATATTAAGTTTTTTCTCTAAAAGACAGGTATTACCTAAACGAAAGACCAGCTGAAGTTGTTTTTCTTCATCCATTTCCCAACTCTCATCTGCATTCTGCGGCAGAATATGCTCGATTGTTGCATCATCATCATTGAAGTTTACCGCCTGCGATGAACCATTATGCTTCTCAATAGTTGCAAGAATATATCTCACGATTTTTGCATTACGAGAGTTATATGGGAAAGCTTTATCAGAGAAAGAATTCTCAAAGACCTTGTCATCCACAATTATAGGCGACAGAAGCTGACTATTTATCCTCTTTTCTTTAGCTATAAACATGGCAAGAGAATTGAATGGTCCTTCCTGATCATTAGGATTGCGATCACAAATCACATTGTATCTGAAACAAATCTTGACAATGGTCTTGAAGAGTTTTTTGAATTCAACATCAGAAAGATTCAATTTTGCTGCCATCAAAACAGAAAAAGGCTGTTTGAGTCTGAAAATATTCAACAGTCCTACACATTGTTTTATTTCTGAATCATTCTGCCACAACTCATCATTAGAGTCTGTCAAAGCCATATATACATCGCTATAACGGTATAAGTCATCAACCAAAACGAAAACATCCTTGTCTGTAACAATCTCCTTTCGGATGGTCTTGAACAAAGCATTAGCACGTATAGACTTATGTCCGGCATTCCAATAGTATCGCAGGAACTCAGGCAGCTTTTCCGTACGGATATTATCTGTAAGCTTTGCCCATTTTTCTTCCAGCACATCGATTCTGCTTGAATGTGCCGATGTATTATCGACCAATGAAAAAAGATAGTTTTTCAGCAAATCAGAAGAAGACAACTGCACGCCTCTTGCATTCAATGTTTCAAATACACGAAAAGCATTCATCTCGTCATTGACAACTATTTGTGTAAAATACAAATGGTCAACTACAGTCTGAATATACTGTGCGTATTCCTTTCCAGAAGCATACTTACCGATAAGTTTCTGTTCAAAAAAATCAAAGCAACGCTTCATCAATTTCTCAGAATTCTTCAAGTTGCGGACACGCAAATCTCCAAGTTTGACAATATAATCTCTAAAATAGCCATCATTGTTACGGTTGAGCACAAGAACATTGTCATAGACCAGAGTTACAGAATCTTTCTTGCCAATATAATTATGTACCAAACTATCAATTCTTTGCAAATTATCCTCAACATCAATGCCACGCTCCACAAAGCCTTTGATACACTTAATAGCAGCAAGAATAAGTATGGTTACAGTGGTAAATCGTTGTTGACCATCAATAATCAAATAATTCTTGTCGTCATCAGTCTGCAAGACGAGATAACCCATATAGTGATCATCCTTTTCGTTAATCATAGTTTCCACATCCTGCCATAAATCGTCCCATTGTTCTGAAGTCCAGGAATAATCCCTTTGGAACTTTGGAACCATGAACTTCTTGTTGTTACCAATAATGGTACTAAAACTATTTGTACTTGTATTTTGTATACCGTTCATTGCTTTATACTTAACTTATTTACGTCATTTTTGCAAAATTACGCTTTTTCTTCGAAACGACCAAGAAAAAAGCAAGAATTCTGCAAGTTATCAGCGAAATACCCGAAATCTGCGAAATCCCCAGACCGGACAGGTCAAGATCTGCGTCATCTGCGAAATCTGCGTGCCCTTTATCCAACCGCATAGACAAAAAAATCTGTGGGAATCCGTGATATCTGTGGGACCCTCATTCAAAATTGCCAAGTGTGGCAGAACTTATCCAAAAGCTCCGTACAAACTACTTTATCCAGTTTTCAACAACAATACCGTTAAGTCTTCC